>JBEPVV010000138.1:0-5726 GCA_041690795.1 Gemmatimonadota bacterium
GTCGCGTGCCGATCCCCGTCCTGGGTCGGTGACCGTGCGCATCCTGGTCACGGCCGGCGAGCCATCCGGCGACCTGCACGGTGCGCGCGTGGTGACGGCGCTGCGCGAACTCTATCCCGAGGCAGAGATCGAAGCAGTGGGCGGCCCGCGGATGGCGGCAGCTGGTGCCACGCTGCGACGCTCCATCGAAGGGCTGTCGGCGATGGGACTGATCGAGATTCTCGGCAAGATTCCGGCGCACTGGCGGCTCGAACGCGAACTGATTCGCGATTTTCGCGCCCAACGGTACGACCTCCTGATCCCCATTGATTATCCGGGTTTTCACGTCCGCCTCGCCCGCGCTGCCAAGAAGCATGGCATTCCGGTGCTCTGGTATATCGCCCCGCAGCTTTGGGGGTGGTGGCCGAAACGAGCGGCGCGCTTTGCCCGAACGGTCGACCGCCTGGCTGTGATCCTGCCATTCGAGGCCGATTTCTTTCGCAAGGCCGGACTCGAAGCGACCTTCGTCGGTCATCCACTGCTCGACAGCGAAGCTCCACCGGACCGGGATGCCGCGCGAACGCGCCTGGGGATCGTTGCTGGCGGCCGAGTGCTCGCGCTCTTTCCCGGCTCACGGCGACGCGAAGTCGCGACGCTCTGGCCGGTGATGCGGGATGCGGGACTGCAGCTGCTGCGCGAAGGTGCGTGCAGCGATGTGCTGGTGGCCGGCACAACCTGGGGCGAATACCCGGACGCGGGCCCGCTTCGTGTGATCCGCGATGACCCTGCCCAGGTGTTGAGCGCCGCCGATGCCGTGATTGCCAAGTCGGGGACGACGACGCTGCAGGCGGCGCTTGCCGATGTACCGATGGTCGTCGCCTACAGCATCAACGCCATTTCGGCGCGACTGGTGCGACCGCTGGTGACAGCGAGATGGTTTGCGTTGCCCAACCTGATCGCCGGGCGGGAGATCGTGCCGGAATTGCTCCAGGGCCACCTCAACCTCGCTGCACTGGTCGACGCGATCCGGCCGCTGCTAGACCACGACTCCGAACCGGCTCGCCGGCAGCGCGAAGGGCTGGCCGAAGTGCGGCGCCATATGGGGGGTCCGGGCGCAAGTGCGCGTGTTGCCGAACTGGCCGGGGAGCTGCTTGTCGCGTGAAGTTCCGGGTTTCGCCCTCCGTGGTGCGCGTGCTCGCGCCAGCCGTCATTGACCCGCTGGCTCTGTCCTGGCGATTCCGGACCCACAACGCCGATCGGTGGCAGAGGCTGGTCGATGGCGGGCGACCCTTTGTCTTCCTGCTCTGGCACGAGGCCCTGTTGCCTCTGCTCTGGCGACATCGCCGTCAGCAGGTGTCGATCCTCGTGAGCGAGGCGCGCGAAGGACAGTATCTGTCCGACTACGCGCAGCGGATCGGCTACGAACTGGTGCCGGGTTCGTCGACGCGCGGCGGCGCACGCGCGCTCCTGGCCGCGATCCGGGCCCTGGAGGAGGGGAGCACCATCGCGATCACTCCCGACGGTCCCCGCGGTCCGCGACGCGACGTAAAGCCCGGGGTGGTCCGCGCAGCGCAGCGTGCCGGCGCAATGATACTACCGTTGCATGCTGTGACGCGCTCGGCCTGGCGAGCCGGATCGTGGGATGAGATGATGGTGCCGAAGCCGTTCGCGCGGGTCGAGGTCGGCTACGGCGAACCGTTCTGCGTCGGCGCCGGACGCACGGGGCTGGACGAGGGGGTCAGGCGTTGCGCCGAGGCACTGGCGTCGGTCGAACGCGAGCTGGGGCACTGATGCCGCGCCGCCGCGGCGACGGGCACCGGTTCGTTCGCTGGGTCTGGACCAGCCGGGACGCTTCGGCGCGGGTGGTGAGAGTGGCGCTGCTACCGGCGAGCCTGCTCTGGAGCGGGGTGATGTCGGCGCGGCGACTTGGTTACCGGCGAGGCTGGGTGACGGTGCGGCCGCTGGCACTGCCGAGCGTGGCGATTGGAAATCTGTCGGTGGGCGGGTCGGGGAAGACGCCGATCGCGGCCTGGGTTGCCGCGCATTACCTCTCGCGCGGAATTCGTCCGGCAATTCTCCTCCGGGGCGTCGGTGACGATGAGGCGCGGGTCCATCGCGAACTGGTGCCGGAGGCGATCGTCATCGCTGATGCCGACCGCCATGCGGGCGCGGTACGGGCGCTGGCCGGAGGCGCCGGGGTTGTCGTGCTCGATGACGCGTACCAGCGGCTCGACGTCGCCCGCGACCTGAATGTCTGCCTGGTGAGTGCCGAGTCGTCGCAGGCGGTCGGCTGGTCGCTGCCGGCGGGGCCGTGGCGCGAGGGGATGCACGCGCTCGATCGCGCCGACTGGATCATCGTCACTCGCAAGCGCGCCGACGAAGCGACGGCCCGAGGGCTGGCGCTCGCGCTGGAGCAGGCTTCGAATCGGCCGGTGGCGATCGCGCGGCTCGATTTCGTGACATTGCGGGGACTGGTGAGCGGGCGCGAGCAGCCGGCCTCGAGTCTCCAGGGATTGCGAGTGGTCGCGGCAAGCGCCATCGCCGATCCCGATGCCTTCGTTGCGCAGGTCAAGCGTCTGGGCGCGCAGGTGCAGGTCGCGACCTGGAAGGACCATCACCTCTTCCGCGACGAGGACATCGCATGGCTTGCGCATGCGGCCCGGCGGGCTGATTGTGTCGTAGTGACGGCGAAGGACGCCGTGAAGTTGCGCGGTCGCTGGCCGGCAAGTGTGCCGGAGCCGCTGGTCGCCGTGCTCGATGTCGGATTCGAGGCGGGAGAAGCAGCGTTGCGGGATGCACTCGACCGGGTGGTCGCGCGCCCCGCGTAGGTCACCAGAAACCTGGATTCGTTCGCAGACCGGAGAACGTCACATGGCCACACCGAAGCCGAAGAAAGCGCAGCCACTGATGAAGCCCGACCGCGATCGTCGCTTTGCCAGCGAGGGCAACCCGTTCGAGGCGATGATGTCGCGCTTCGACGAGGCCGCCACGCGGCTCAACCTCGAACCCGGGCTCTATCGCGTCCTGCGCGCGCCGGAGAAGCAGATCATCGTATCGGTGCCGATCCCGCTCGACAACGGCGAGATCGAGGTCTACACCGGCATTCGCGTGCTGCACAACACGTCACGCGGACCAGCCAAGGGCGGCGTGCGATTCGACCTCAACGTGTCGCTCGACGAGGTCAAGGCGCTCGCGGCATGGATGACGTGGAAATGCGCCGTCGTCAACCTGCCGTTCGGCGGCGCGAAGGGCGGCGTAATCTGCGATCCATCGACCATGTCGGACCGCGAGATCGAGCGGCTCACCCGCCGGTATACCTCCGCGATCATCGAAACGCTCGGCCCCGAGTCCGACGTGCCCGCGCCCGACGTCAACACCAACGAGCAGGTGATGGCGTGGTTCATGGATACCTATTCCATGCACAAGCGCCACACGGTCACCGGCGTCGTAACCGGCAAGCCGGTGGCGATGGGCGGATCGCTCGGCCGTCGCGACGCGACCGGACGCGGCTGCCTCGTGGTGACGCAGTGCGCGCTGGAGAAGCGAAAGATGAAGGCGCGCGGCGCTACGGTGGCGGTGCAGGGGTTCGGCAACGTCGGGTCGACCGCGGCACGGCTCATGTCTGGTGCAGGAATGAAGATCGTCGCGGTGAGCGACAAGAGCGGCGGCGTCTACAATCCCAAGGGGCTCGACATTGCCGACTGCCTCAAATGGGTGAGCGAGAAGAAGTTTCTCGAGGGATATCGCAAGGGCGAGGCAATCACCAACGAGGAGCTGTTGACGCTCAAGTGCGACGTGTTGTTGCCGGCTGCCCTGGAGAACGTGATCACCAGCAAGAACGCCGACGCCATTCAGGCCAGGATCATCTGCGAAGGCGCCAACGGCCCGACGACCGCACAGGCCGACGCCATTCTTGACCAGAAGGGCGTCTACGTCATTCCCGACATTCTGGCAAATGCCGGCGGCGTGACGGTGTCGTACTTCGAGTGGGCGCAGGATCGCAGCGGCTACTTCTGGGACGAAGAGACGGTCAACGAGCGCCTGCACAAGATCATGAACAATTCGTTCGCCGAAGTGCACGGCATGTCCGTCAAGCACGGCGTGAGCATGCGCATCGGTGCCTACATGCTGGCGATCGACCGGGTCGCCGCGATGCACCGCATGCGCGGACTCTATGCGTGATGCAGGTCACGCTCCTCGCGGTCGGCAAGTTGCGTCCGGCGCTGCGGGAAGTGTGTGACGATTACCTGCGCCGGCTGGGGAAGTACCTGCCGGTGCAGGAACGCGAGGTGCGCGAAGCGGGCCGGAGTGCGACGGTGCAGTTGCAGCGCGAGGCCGAGGCCGAGCGGATCGTCGAGGCGCTGTCGCCGCGGGCGACGCTGGTACTGCTCGACCAGGACGGGGCAGCGTGGTCGAGCGAAGATCTGGCGCGGCAACTCGAGCAGTGGCGGATCGCGAGCCGCGACATCGCCTTGGTCGTCGGAGGCGCCACCGGTTTCGCGGCGTCGTTGCGCGAGCGGGCGCGACAGACCTGGAGCCTTGGCCCGCTGACGTTGCCGCACCAGCTGGCGCGCGTGATTGTGGTCGAACAACTCTATCGGGCGAGCACCATCCTGCGCGGTGAGCCGTATCACAAGGGAGTCCGCTGAATGCTGCGCATGGTGTCGCATCCAATCGGGCCGCTGCCGCCGTTGACACCGCGTGATACGTCGTGGAACCCGGCGCTGGATGCAGCGGTCATTGCGGCAACAGGCACCGAAGCGATACTCGCCCGGCTGCATCAGCCGGAGGCGCTGGTCGTCACCACCGGACAGCAGCCCGGCCTCTTCACCGGTCCTTTGTACACCGTGCACAAGGCACTCGCGGCCGCGGCGCTGGCGCGCAGGCTCGAACGCCGCTGGCAACGGCCCGTGGTGCCGGTCTTCTGGATCGCCGGCGACGATCACGATTTCGTCGAGGCGAGCACCGCGGCGTGGTTCGACGTCGACAACAGGTTGACCGAATGGCGTTTGCCACCGCGCGCTCCCACCGCGCCACAGCTGTCGATGAGCGAAGAGCTGCTGCCTGCCAGCATCACCGACGGGCTGGCCCTCCTCGAGTCGACGCTACCGCCCGGCCTCGACCGCGATCGGACACTCGACTGGCTGCGGCGGCACTACACCATCGGTGCGACGATCCATTCAGCGTACGCAGGGGCCGTCGCGGAACTGCTAGCACCTGCTGGCGTGCTCTGTTTCGATGCGACGAGCACCGCGCTCAAGCGGGAACAGGTGCCGCTGCTGCAGCGCGCGCTCGATGACGCCGCCGCGATCGATCGGACGCTCGCCGCACTTCCCGATGCGGGGACCGGGATCGCCGCCGGCGAAGGCGCGACGCTCGTCTTCATGAACACCGAGGCCGGGCGCGATCGGCTGCTGATCGATGGCGATGACTTCATCGCTCGCCGCTCGCGCCAACGCTTCAGCGCGGCCGCACTGCGCGCCCTGCTGAAAAGCGCGCCCGAGCGTTTTTCGGCCAACGTGCTGCTGCGGCCGGTGGTCGAAGCGGCGTTGCTGCCCACCGTGGCGTACGTCGCCGGCCCGGGCGAGCTCATCTATCAGCAGCGACAGTGTGCCGCGCTTTATCCGCACTTCGGCGTCACGCAGCAAACGCCGGTGCCGCGCTGGTCGGGTTCGTTGGTGCCGCGCTGGGCCGACCGCCTGCTGTCGCGACTGCACACCACCGCTGCGGCGGTGATGGAAGACGAC
>JBEPVV010000139.1:0-5716 GCA_041690795.1 Gemmatimonadota bacterium
GCCGGACCTCAACGACCCGGATCCCGAGGGGCGCTTCTTCACCGAACTGGTCGACGACGAGGTCATTGCTGCCGTGGATGCGCTCCCCGACGAGTTCCGTGAAGTACTGGTGCTGAGCGACATGGAAGGTCTGCCCTACGCCGATATTGCGGCGACGCTCTCGATTCCGGTCGGGACCGTCAAGTCGCGGCTGTTCCGGGCGCGCAGGATCCTTCAGGGCCGCCTCCGACGTTATGCAGAATCGACGGGTCTGATCCCACCCCTGGCCACTCCGGAATAGCCATGCTGCCACCTGAATGTGAGTCCGCGCTTGAGCAACTCGACGCCTACCGTCGAGGCGAGCTCTCCTCCGACGACCTGCGGACGTTGCGCGGACATCTCGACGCCTGCCGCCGCTGCTTCTCCTTCGAGCGGCACGAGGTCGCCTTCCTCGACCGGCTGGTGGCCGCCGCCCGCAACTCGTCGTGTCCCGACGAAGTGCGCGCCACCATCTACCAGATGATTGCCAAGGAATCGCGTGACAACTGAACCGATCGCCGATGTACTGGTGATTGGTGGTGGTCCTGCTGGCAGCGCAACCGCACTCCGTCTCGCCCGACTCGGCCGGCGCATCACGCTCGTCGATCGCGCGCGCTTTCCCCGCGACAAGCCCTGTTCCGAATACATGAGCCCCGAAACGGTGCGACAGCTCGATGCACTCGGTGTGCTCGACCGCGTCGATGCCGCCGGCGGTGCGGCGCTCGATGGCACCCAGGTGTACGGACCGCGGGGCAGCCGGCTGGTGGGGCGTTTTGCGCTCGCGGGTGGCACACCGTTTCGCGCAACCGGCCTGGGACTCGCACGGCAGCTGCTCGACGCGATGCTCCTCGATGCGGCCCGCGCCGCGGGCACTGTGGTACTCGAAAATACAGTGGCGAGGCAACTCCTTCGCGACGATGACGGCAACATGAACGGTGTCGACGTGACCGACGCGGATGGCGCGGTGCGCGCGCTGCACGCCCGCGTCGTCGTCGGCGCCGACGGCCTGGGGAGCGTCGTCGCGCGGCGCGCCGGCTTGCATGCCCAGGGCCGGGTGCGGCGGATGGCATTCGTCGCACATGTCGATGGTGTCGCCGGTTTGTCGTGCACCACCGAGCTGCACGTCTCGCGCAGCGGCTACATCGGCATCAACGCCCTTGGCGGCGGCATTGCCAATGTGGCCGTGGTGGTGCCGGCGCAGCTCGCGGCAACGGCCAGGGGGGATGCGGAGGCCTTCTTCCGTCGGCAGCTGCGGGCGACGCCATCACTCTGCGATCGGGTTGATCCGGCGCGGATCACGCGCGAGGTGCTCGTCACCGGCCCGTTCGATGCGCTGTGTCGTCGCAGCGTCGCCAATGGCGTGCTGCTGGTGGGCGATGCGGCGGATTTCTTCGATCCGTTCACCGGCGAGGGGATCTGCACCGCACTCCGCGGGGCAGCCCTCGCGGCCGACAGCCTGCACGCGGCACTCGATCACGACGGTGTCATCAGCGCGCAGCACCTGCGCGGATACCGCACGGCGCGCCGACGCGAATTCCTGGGCAAGTGGATCGTCGAGCGGATGATCGGCTACAGCATGCTGGCACCGGCACTGTTCGACCGGTCGGTCGCGCGGTTGCAGCGGCGCGGGATGGCCGACACGCTGATCGGCGTCACCGGCAACTTCGTGTCGCCGTGGAAGGTGCTCAACCCCCTGTTTCTCGGCCGGGCGATCCTGTGATCGCGCGCCGGGCGATGCGGCAGTGACGGCGCCGATCGACGCGGCCGAGTTCCGGCGATTCTGCGGCCGCTTCGCGACCGGTGTGACGATCGTCACCACGATGGATCGCGAAGGACGCCCGGCGGGAATGACGGCGACATCGTTCGCATCGGTCTCGCTCGAGCCGCCGCTGGTTTCGCTCGCCATCGGGCACGAAGCCACGATCTATCCCGCGATGTGCGACGCCGACCGCTTCACCGTCAACATCCTCGACTCCCGCCAGGAAGCGCTTTCACGCCGCTTCGCCGAAAGCCTGCCCGAGCGCTTTGACGGCATCGGCTGGCAGCAGAGCGCCGAGCGTCACGTGCTGATCGACGGGGCGCTGGGGCACATCTGCTGCCGGAAGTGGCGCACGTTCGAGGCCGGCGATCACACCATCTTCGTCGGGGAAGTCACCGGGGGAAGCGTGGCCGAACACGGCGAGCCGCTGCTCTACTATCGCGGCGGCTACACCGAGGCCGGCACCGGCTGACGCGATGACCACGCTCACGCTGTCACCGGTCGGCATCGAAGCGCTGGACGATCCAGCGACCGATCCGCGCCTCGTCACCCGCATGCTCCGCGATATCCGCCGCTCGAATCGCTGGCTCGGCGGTGCAGCAGCGATGCGCGTCGCCCTCTCGCGCGTGCTCGACGAGCGCGACGCGGGGAAGACGCTCACCATCTTCGATATCGGCACCGGCGCCGGCGATCTCCCGCGCGACGCGGCGCGCTGGGCGCGCCGCCGCAACATCACGCTGCGGCCGCTTGGGCTCGAGCGCATTCCCGCCGCCGCTGCCATGGCGCGCGATGCCGGTGTGCCGGTGGTGCTGGGCTGCGCGGGCGCACTGCCGCTGCGAGCGCAGAGCGTCGACATCGTCTTGATCAGCCAGGTGGCGCATCACCTCGACGCGGCCAGTGCATCACGACTCTTCGCCGCGGCGACGCTCATCGCCCGCCGCGCAGTCATTGTCGCCGATCTGCAGCGCGGGCCCCTCGGCGCACTGGGCTTTCGTCTCGCCAGCCTCGCACTCGGCCTGCATCGCGTCACCATCGCCGACGGCGTCACGTCGCTGCGGCGCGGTTACACCACGGCCGGGTTGCGCGCGCTCTGTGAAGCAGCTGGAGTGAAGGATGCGGAAGTGCGAGGGCTGATGTTTTCGAGAATCGTGGCAGTGTGGCTCACCGACCGATCGCCGTGCGCCGTGGGCCATGCGGCGCAATGCCAGGCGCGGCGATGAGCCCCGGGCTTCTGGCCGAGTTTACCGCGTGGACCGCATGGCCCGTGGCGCATGGCGTAACCTTGGCAGATGGCGTCTGAGATGAAAACAATCGACCATCTCCTCATCCGCGCGTCTCCCGCTCGCGTCTTCACTCTCGCGGTCAACGTGGAGCGCTGGCCCGAACTGCTGCCGCACTATCGCTGGGTCAGGCGCCGGAGCGGCGCGGCCGGCGGCGATGGCGACGTGGAGATGGCCGCCTGGCGACCGTTCGGCGCGCTGCGATGGCCGACCTGGTGGGTGTCGACGATGGGCGTCGATACCGTCGCGCGACGCATCACCTATCAGCACATACAGGGTATTACCACGGGGATGGATGTCCTGTGGACGATCGAGGCAACAGAAGAGGGATGGAGCGACGTGACCATCGTGCATGAGTGGAACGGCCCACGCTGGCCAGTGATTGGCGCCATCGCGGCGCGCAGCGTGATCGGCCCCGTCTTCGTGCACGGCATCGCGTCGCGCACGCTGGCAGGGATCGGCGCGGCGGCGGAGCGTGGTGCATGAGCGCCGCGCCAGCCATCACGCGCCGTCGCGCCGTCGTCACCGGACTCGGCCTCGTCACTCCGATCGGGATCGGTGCCGACGCGGTATGGGATCGCCTGCATCAACCGGTGTCCGCCGTGCAGGTCATCGATCGTTTCGACTCGGGCCCGTTCCGCTCGCACATCGCCGCGCAGATCAACAATTTCGATCCGGTCGAAATGCTCTCGGCCCGGCAGGCGCGACGCACCGACCGCTGCTCGCAGCTGGCGCTGGCCGCGGCCCACCTCGCGCTGGTCGACTCCGGCATCGAACTCGCAAAGGAATCGCCCGATCGTGTCGGGGTGCTCGCGGGTACCGCGCTGGGAGGAATCGGCTTCGCCGAGAGCGAGAACGAGAAGTACGTGCGGGGCGGTGTCCGCGAAGTCGACGCGCTGCTGGCGCTCACGGTCTTCGGCGGCGCCGTCTCGTGCAACATCGCCATCACCCACGGCGTGTCGGGCGTCAACTCGACCAATGCGATGAGCTGCGCTTCGGGCACACTCGCCATCGGCCAGGCGTATCGCGCCATCATCGATGGTGACGCCGATGTGGTCCTCGCCGGTGGCAGCGAAGCCCCGCTCTACCCGCTCTGTTATGGATCGTTCTCGCTGATCCGCGCCATGAGCACACGCAACGACGATCCCGCGACGGCATCACGCCCGTTCGACGTGGGTCGCGACGGTTTCGTGATGGCGGAGGGTTCGGCGATCCTGGTGGTGGAGGAACTGGAGCACGCGAAGGCGCGCGGCGCGCGCATCTATGCCGAAATCGCGGGCTTCGGGCTGACCAACGACGCGCACCACATGACGCAGCCGCGGCCGGATGGGCGCGAAGCGGTGCGGGCCATGCGCCTGGCACTCAGCGAAGCAAAGTGCGAGCTGGGTGACGTCGAGTGGATCAACGCCCACGGCTCGTCGACGCCGTTGAACGATGCGACCGAGGCGCGCGCCATCCGCGAGGTCTTCGGCGAGCACACCGACCACCTCCCGGTGAGCGGATCGAAGGGGTGGCACGGCCATGCGCTCGGCGCCAGCGGTGCCATCGAAAGCGCGATTACCTGCCTGGTGATGACGCGCGGCTGGATCCACCCGACGCTCAACTGTGCCAATCCTGAAGCGGATGGCAAGCTGCAACACGTTCCGCCAGCCGGTCTCGATCGCCGCCCGAGGGCCGTGCTCAAGAATTCCTTCGGCTTCGGCGGCTGCAACGCCACTCTCCTGCTTCGGGAGCCGGGCGTGTAGATTCGCGGCGTTACCGACAGCCACACTTCCATCGTGAGGAGAACCAGCGTGATGTCATCGCTCGCTCGACGCGCTGCCGCCGAAATGCTCGGCACGGCCTTTCTGGTCTTCTTCGGTTGCGCCGCCGTGATCATGGACGCCTTCCCCGGTGCCGGGTACCACGTCTTCGGCGTCGCGATGGTGCACGCATTCGTGCTCGCGCTTGCGGTCTCGATGACAATGGGTATCTCCGGCGGCCACCTCAACCCGGCCGTCAGCATCGGGATGATGGTGATCAAGCGGATCACGCCGCGTGACACCTTCGTGTACGTCGCATCGCAGCTGGTCGGTGCGCTGGTCGCAGCGCTTCTGGTGCGGGCGATTATTCCCTACAACGTTGGCCGACTCATGGCGCTCGGCACGCCGGTGCTCAACAACCAGGTCTCGTTCGGACACGGCGTGGCACTCGAAGCGGTCTTCGGCTTTCTCCTCATGTCGGGTGTGATGGGCACCATCGTCGCGTCGAACGCGCCGCGCATCGCCGGCTTCGGCGTCGGGCTCACGCTGATTCCGATCGTGATGGTAGGCGGACCGCTCACCGGCGCCGCCGCCAACCCGGCGCGCGCCTTTGGTCCCGCGATCATCAGCGGGATGGTCGATGCACAGGCTGTCTGGTGGATCGGGCCGATCCTCGGTGCCGTGCTCGCCGCACTGGTCTGGCAGCATGTGCTGCTGGTCGACAAGCCGGAAGAGCCGCTGGTACCGACGAAGTAGCAGGCGAGAGGCGAAAGGCGAAAGGCGAGAGGAACTGCCCCCGCCACCTCGTCCCGAACGCATGTGAGGGACCTGGTTAACGGTGCACGGTAACTAGATCCCTCACTTCGCTCTGGATGAGGAGCTGGAGTGCCCTTTCGCCTTTCTCCCCTCGCCGATCT
>JBEPVV010000140.1:0-5712 GCA_041690795.1 Gemmatimonadota bacterium
TGGGTGGCATGGGCGGCGCACAACCACTCGCCGTGTCACTCGCCGGCGGCGTATCGATCTGCATCGAGATCGACCCCAGCCGCATCCAGCGACGGCTCGACACGCGGTACCTCGACGAAGTCGCCTGTTCGCTCGATGACGCCATCGCACGGGCGACCCGCGCAGCGGACAGCCGCGAGCCGCGATCGATCGGGTTGCTCGGCAACGCGGCGGAGATCCTTCCCGAGATCGTGCGTCGCAACTTCATTCCCCACCTTGTGACCGACCAGACATCGGCGCACGATCCGATGTGGGGCTACATCCCGCCGGCAAAGCCCGATGAAGACATCAACGAATTGCGCCAGAAACTACCCGATGAATATCTCAAGCGGACGCGCGATGCGATGGTGACGCATGTCGAGGCGATCCTCGAATTGCAGCGCCGTGGCGCCATCGCGTTCGACTACGGCAACAACCTCCGCGCCCAGGCGCAACTGGGCGGGCTCGAGAGCGCGTTCGGCTATCCGGGGTTCGTGCCGGCATTCATCCGCGATTCATTCTGCGAGGGCCGCGGGCCGTTTCGCTGGGTTGCGCTCTCCGGGGACCCGGCGGATATCGCCGCGACCGATCGCGCGATGCGCGCCCTCTTTCCCGATGACGTACGCCTGCAGCGATGGCTCGGCTGGGCCGGCGATCGCATCGCGTTCCAGGGCCTGCCGGCACGGATATGCTGGCTGGGGTATCGGCAGCGCGACAAGGCAGGGCTGATGTTCAATCGCATGGTCCGCGACGGGACGCTCAAGGCGCCGGTGGTGATCGGTCGCGACCACCTCGACGCTGGGTCGGTCGCGTCGCCGTATCGTGAGACCGAAGCGATGAAGGACGGCTCCGATGCCGTCAGCGACTGGGCGTTGCTCAATTTTGCGACCGGCATTGCCAGCGGCGCGGGGTGGATGTCGTTTCACCATGGCGGCGGCGTTGGCATGGGGTATTCGCAGCACGCCGGGCTGGTGGCTGTCGCCGATGGGTCGGCCGAAGCCGACCGCCGCCTCGCCCTCTGCCTCACCAACGACCCGGCGATGGGTGTCATCCGCCACGCCGACGCCGGATACGAGCGGGCGATCGCCGTCGCCCAGGAACGCGGCCTGGATCTGCCGTCGATTCCGGGCAGCACGGGAAACTGACGGCCCGCGTGTCATCACCCCGGACCGATTCGTCTACCAGCCAATCATGACCAAACCCATGCAGGCCCCGGCCCGCGGACCAATCGAGGTCGCGGCAGGACGACCGTCGCTGCTCGATCGCTTCCGGTCAGTGCGCGGCGCCACGGAAGCGCTTTGTCAGGGGCTCGAGGTCGAGGATTTCGTCGTCTCATCAATGCCCGACGTCAGTCCGACCAAGTGGCACCTCGCTCACACGACGTGGTTCTTCGAAACGTTCGTCCTGGCCGGCCACCTAGCCGGATACCGGTCGCCCGATCCCCAATACGCCTACCTGTTCAACTCGTATTACGTCCAGGCTGGTGAGCGCCATTGTCGCGCCCAGCGAGGTCTCGCGACCAGACCCACGGTGGCGCAAGTCTTCGCCTACCGCCATCACGTGGACGACGCGATGCAGACGCTGATCGCCGGCGTTGCCGGTGATTCCCAGCATCCCGCGTACCGGCTCGTCGAGCTCGGCCTCCATCATGAACAGCAGCACCAGGAGCTGCTCGTGATGGATATCAAGCACGTGTTCTGGACCAATCCGATGCGTCCGACCTATCGCCCGCGCCTCGCCAATGCCGCGACCGAGACGGCCACGCTGCACTGGCATGACGTTCCCGAAGGCATCCGCCGCATCGGGCACGAAGGCGCAGGGTTTGCGTTCGACAACGAGAGCCCGGCCCATCGCGTCTACATCAACCCGTTCCGCATCGCGTCACGGCTGGTGACCAACGGCGAGTATCTGGAATTCGTCGACGACGGTGGCTATCGCCGCAGCGATCTCTGGCTTTCGGCCGGATGGAGCACCGTGCAGGATCGGCAGTGGACCGCGCCCCTGTACTGGCAACGCACGGGCGACCAGTGGGATGAGTTCACCCTCGCCGGCACCGCTCCACTGGAAGTGAACGCGCCAGTGAGTCATGTCAGTTACTACGAAGCCGACGCATTCGCGCGTTGGGCTGGGCGTTCGCTGCCGACCGAAGCGGAGTGGGAGGTCGCCGCGATGGACACTGCGGTCGCGGGCAGTTTCGTTGAGTGCGGCCGCTTCAACCCCGCTCCAGCGCCGCCAGATGGCGCCGGAATGCAGCAACTGTTCGGCGAGCTCTGGCAGTGGACCGGCAGCCCGTATGTCGCTTATCCAGGCTATCGCCCCGCAACCGGTGCGATCGGTGAATACAACGGCAAGTGGATGTCGGATCAGTGGGTGCTGCGCGGTGCATCGTATGCCACGCCCGCGTCGCATGCTCGGGTTACCTATCGCAACTTTTTTCCGTCGGATGCGCGCTGGGAATTCAGCGGGATCCGGCTGGTGGACCGCCGATGACTTCTCCCGCCCGACGCATTCCGATCCCCGAGTTTGCCCCGCAACCGAGAACGCAGTTCGCGACCGACGTCCTCGCCGGTCTCACCGACCGTCGGAAGACGCTGCCAGCAAAGCTCTTCTACGACGCGAAGGGTGCAGCACTTTTCGAAGAGATCTGCGCCCAACCGGAGTATTACCTCACGCGCGCCGAGCTCGAGATCCTCGAAGCCAACGTGGCCGAAATCGCGGCGCTCGCCGGACCGCACTGCGCGCTGATCGAGTACGGCAGTGGCGCCGGGATCAAGATTCGCCTGCTGCTCGATGCCCTCGAAGCGCTCGCGGCGTATGTGCCCATCGACATCGCCGGGGAGCAGCTTGGCGTCGTCACGGATGAACTTCGCGCGGACTATCCGCAGGTCAACATCCTGCCGTTGCAGGCCGACTATACGGCGGCGCTGACACTACCAGCGTTGCCTGCCGGGGCTCGCCGCGTCGCGTTCTTTCCCGGATCGACGATCGGCAACTTCCACCCGATGGAAGCCGCGGCGTTCCTGCGCCGGGTCCGGCGCACCATCGGCCCCGACGGAGCGCTGATCCTCGGTGTCGACCGCATCAAGGACGTCACCACGCTGGAGGCCGCGTACAACGATGCCGCCGGCGTGACTCGCGCATTCAACTTCAACCTCCTCGACCGGATCAACCACGAACTCAGCGCCGACTTCGACGTCACCGGCTTTCAGCACCGTGCGATCTTTGATCTCGATGACCGGCGGATCGAAATGCACCTCGTCAGTACCGAGCCGCAGGTGGCGCACGTGGCCGAAGTGCCGATCGTGTTCGACGAAGGCGAGTCGATCTGGACTGAGTCGTCGTACAAGTACGACCAGGAGCGACTGGAGCAGCTGGCCACGGCCGCTGGATTTGCCGTCGAACGACTCTGGACCGATAGCGAGGACCGCTTCTGGGTGGTCTTCCTCGCCGCCGCCTGAGCAAGGCAGCCGCGCTGCATCGGCCACACGACCGGCCTATTGTTCTCGCATGCACGCAGACATCCTCGTCACCGACATCAGCGAACTGGCAACGCCGACCGGCAGCGGCGCTTGCCGCGGTCACGCGATGGACGCCGTCGAAGTGATCGAGGACGCGGCCCTCGCCATCAGCGGGGACCGGATCATCTGGGTCGGAGAGCGCGAGGAGTGGACCGGCACCGCCACGAGTGAAGTCGAAGCGGGAGGCCACGCCGTGATTCCGGCGCTAGTCGACCCGCATACCCACGCGGTCTGGGGCGGCGACCGCCTCGAAGACTTCGAAGCCCGGAGCCGCGGCGCGAGTTACGAGGAAATTCTTGCCCGCGGTGGCGGGATCCGAAGCACCATTGCCGCGACCGACTTCGACGACGATTCCTGGCTCGCGGCGGTTGCCGAGGAACGGCTCGACCTCCTGATCAGCAGCGGCGCCGCCACTATCGAGATCAAGAGCGGATACGGCTTCACACATCAAGGGGAGATCAAGTCCCTGGAGGCCATCCGGATACTGGCCGAGCAGTCGCCGGCAACGGTAGTCGCCACGCTGCTGATTCACGTTCCGCCCAGGGAAGCCGGCGAGCGCAGCGACTACATCAACATGGTGACACGCGAGTTGATTCCCGAAGCGGTTCGGCGAAAGCTGGCCACCGCCGTCGACGTTTTTATCGAACGCGAATCCTTCACCGTCGACGAGGCGCGCCGCATCTTTTCAGCGGCACAATCGGCGGGGCTCCGCATCAAGGCGCATGTCGATCAGTTCCACGCCATCGGCGGGCTCGAGCTCGCGCTGCAGTTCGATGCGCTTTCGGTCGATCATCTCGAAGCATCGGGACCAGCTCAGGTGAGTGCGCTCGCAGCCAGCGACACGGTGGGCGTGCTGCTGCCTGGAGTGACGCTGCATCTCGGCATCGGCGCCGCACCGGGCCGCGCGCTCATCGACGCCGGCGCGGCCGTGGCCGTGGGAACCGACCTCAATCCCGGATCATCACCGCTGTTTTCGACCCAGTTCGCCATGGCACTGGCGGTTCGGATCAATCACCTCAGCGTCTGCGAGGCACTGACCGCGTCGACCGCCAACGCCGCGGCGGCGCTCGGGCTTCGCGACACCGGGCGCCTGCGCGCCGGTCAGCGCGCGGACTTCATCATCACCGACTACCCCGACTGGCGCGACATCGTCTACAGTTTCGGCGGGAATCCCGTGGAACGCCTCTACATCGGCGGCAAGGAGCTGACGTTCTGACCGACTTCGACGCAGGCCCCGTGCTGGTGGGATCCACCCTGACGCTGCGCGACGTCATGCGCGTCGCGAACGACGGCGCGTTCGTCGAGCTCGACCCGTCGGCGCGCGACCGGATCAATGCCAGTCGGCGCTACATCGAACGCATCGTTGCCGAAGGGCGCACCGTCTACGGCGTCACCACCGGTTTCGGCAAGCTCGCCAATGTGCGCATCGCGCCCGCCGACGTGCAGCAGCTGCAGCGAAACCTGCTGCGCTCTCATGCCATGGGTGTCGGCGAGCATCTCTCGCAGGAAGTGGTCCGCGGCATGCTGCTTCTCCGCGCCCAGTCACTCGCGCTTGGCTTCAGCGGGGTGCGCATCGAGGTGATCGAGCTGCTGATCGCGATGCTCAATCATGGCATCCATCCGGTGATTCCATCGCAGGGCTCCGTCGGCGCCAGCGGTGATCTGGCGCCGCTGGCGCACATGGCGCTGGCGCTGATCGGCGAAGGAAAGGTCGAGGTCGGCGACGCAATGCTTCCCGCCGCCGGCGCGCTCGCCGAAGTCGGACTCGCGCCGCTGACACTGGAAGCGAAGGAAGGCCTCGCGCTCATCAACGGTACCCAGGCGATGACGGCCATCGGTGCCCTCGCCGTCGTCGATGCGCTGGAGCTGGCAACGGCGGCCGACATCGCCGCCACCATGTCACTCGAAGCGCTCAAGGGATCGCGCACGCCGTTTGACGCGCACGTCACCAGCGTGCGGCGCCATCCAGGCGCGGCGGAGACTGCCCTCAATGTCCTGGCGATTTCCGCTGACTCTTCCATCCACAAGTCGCATGCCGACTGCGACAAGATCCAGGACGCCTATTCGCTGCGTTGCGTACCGCAGGTCCACGGGGCGTCGCGGGACGCGCTGCGACACGCGGCCGACGTACTCACCCGCGAAATCAACGCGGTCACCGACAACCCGCTCGTGTTCG
>JBEPVV010000141.1:0-5633 GCA_041690795.1 Gemmatimonadota bacterium
GTGTACGACGAGTGCTCAACGCGCACGCCGTAGGTGAGCTGCAGGTTGCCGCCGCCGAATCCGCCGGGTCCGCCGAATCCCCCGCCGCCGAAGCCGCCGCGTCCACCGCGTCCGCCGCCGTCGCCGCCAGCCGCGCCGCCGCGCCCGCCGGTTGCGCCATTGCCGGCATTGCCGCCGCCGATTCGTGGACGCCAGGCATCGCTCAGATAGACCGCTTCATTGATCACGCTGCCGGCCCGTGTGCTCGGCTGCAGCGTGCGGCTGAACGACGCCGGCATGTTGTTCTCGAAATCGCCCAGCGTGTTGTAGGTATAGGTGCCGAACTGATTATTGGTCGCGTCCTGGCTGAAGTCCTGCTTGTTGGCATAGAGACCAAGCGCCCAGCGATGCGCTCCCGCCGGTGAGATCAGCGAGATTTCGTTCGTGAGCTCGAGACTCTTGGTGTTGCTGGCGCGGGGCAGACACGAATTGCCGCCGAATCCTAGCGTCGTCACGGCCACGCCACCGGAGTCGAGTGCCGAGTAGTTCGTGACGCGCCCGACCGGTACGAACAGGAACGGCGTCGACTTGCTGTCGGTGATCGAGTAGCCACCGTGGAAAATGTTGATCATGCCGTTGGAGAAGCGCGACGCGACCTGCAAGCCGCCGCTGCCGCTGTTGCCGGTGGTGTTGCCTCCCACCTGTGGCAGCGAAGTCTGGCCAATACTCTGCGGATCGGTGCCGTTGAGCGCCAGCTGGCCGGTGAAGGTGATCACGTGCACCTGCCCGGCGTTCCAGTCGAAACGAAGCACGCCGTTGAAGCGATCGTTGGTGGCCGTCGAGTTGACCGCGCCCACGCGATCGGTGAAGCCGGTGTTCTTCACCAGCTGCTCGAACTTCTCCACTGAATCCAGCGACGCACCGAGGCGCGCCAGCGTCGTCGCGTCGGCCAGGTCGAGTGAGGCGATCGGGCGCAGGCCGCGATTGACGCTGAAAGAGCCGAAGAGGAACGTCTTGTCGCGCTGCAGCGGTCCACCGAAACCGGCCCCCGCCTGATAGGTGCTGTTGCCGGTCCCGAAGACCGAGTTGGTGTTGCCACCCCACGACAGGGTCGGGTTCTGCAACTGGCTGCTCAACGAACCGGACACCCGATTGCTGCCGCCTTTCGTTGTGACCGACACCATACCGCCGGCAAAGTTGCCGCGAGCGACGTCGTAGCTGTTGGTGATGACGCGCGTGTTGCGCACCGCGTCGGCGGGCAGCGTGCTGCTCGTCGAGGTCAGGCCGTTGACGACGTAGGTGTTCGACGCCGCGCTCTGTCCGGCAACCGAAAAGGTCGCCGCCGATGTATCGGTGCCGGCTGTCAGGATGACGCCCGGCGCAAGCGCAGCAATCGCTGCCATGTCCGAGGCGTCGATCGGGAGCCGGAGCGCTTGGTCACCCGACACGCTCCGAGATTGCTCGCCGGCCGTGATACGATTCTCGAGCTGATCGGCGTTCGGTCGTCGGGCCGCGTTTGCGACGAGATCCGCGACCTTTGCGGCCTGCTCGCCCAGCTTCACGTTGAGCACGATTCGGTCGTCGTCCGACCCCCGCGCGACGTTGTAGATCGCCGGGCTCTTGCCGATGGCCTTCACGCTGATCCGGTACTGACCGCCGCCATCATTGAAGATGATGCGGTACTGGCCCTTGTCGTTGGTGTTGCCGCGTCGCGTGACTTCGGTCTCGATACTGAAGGCTTCGACCACCGCGCCGGCAACAGGCTTGCCTGCAGGATCGGTCACCGTCCCGACGATGATGTCGAGACTCCCCTGCGCCATCAACGGACGGGCTGCGATCATGGCAAGAAAGACCAACAGCGAGATCGCGCTCCAGACACGAGCGGGAAGACAGACCTTCATGGTGATTCCCGGATCAAGGACCTTGGCACGAACCCTGGCCGGAGCGCCCGGTCGCACCTCGGCCCTTGTACGCCGGGTCTGCGGCGAAAGTTGAGCGGACTGCGGCCCGGAACGGCGACCCGACTGCCTCTCCTCTTATCTTCGGGGATGACCGCTCCCGCCAAACCCAAGACCAAGATCAGCCGCGAAGTTGTCTGGCGCGAAGCGCGCGAACTGATCTGGCATCACCGCAAGCGTCTCAGCATCGGCTTTGTGCTGATGCTGATAAACCGCGCCGCCGGTTTCGTCCTTCCAGGCTCGACCAAGTACATCGTCGACACGGTGTTGCCGCCGCACACGGTCGCCTGGAGTGCAGCGCAGATCGCCCTGGCCGCCCACCGGCTTGGACTGCTCGGTCTCGCAGTCGTTGCTGCCACCGTCGTGCAGGCCGCGACGTCGTTCGGCCTGTCCCAGATTCTCGGCGTCGCGGCGCAGCGCGCCATCGCGGAAATGCGGCGGGCCGTCCAGTCACACCTGATCCGCTTGCCGGTGCGGACCTTCGACGCGACCCAGACCGGACAGCTGGTCTCGCGCGTCATGAGCGATGCCGACGGCATCCGCAACCTGATCGGCACCGGCCTGGTCCAGCTGGTTGGCGGTGTGCTCACGGCAGCAGTCTCGCTCGGGGTTCTGATCTCGCTCAATTGGCGCCTTACGGCGATGACGGTGGTTGTCCTCGGCGTCTTCGCCATCGGCATGACCAAGGCATTCACGCGTCTTCGGCCGATCTTTCGGATTCGCGGCCAGCTCAATGCCGAGGTCACTGGACGCCTGGTCGAAAGCATTTCGGGAATCCGCGTGGTCAAGGCGTACGCCGCCGAGCGCCGCGAGAAACTGGTCTTCGCCAAGGGCGCAAATTCTCTCTTCCGCAACGTCGCGGCGTCGATGACCGGCGTATCGGCCACCACTGCGCTTTCGGTGGTCGTCATCGGCGTCATCGCGACGCTCCTGATCGTCGTGGGCGGGCATGACGTGCTGGCAGGGCGGATGACGATCGGCGGGTTGTCACTGTACGCAGTCTTCACCGGCCAGATGGCTGCCCCGCTGATCCAGATGGCAGCCATTGGCACCCAGATCACGGAAGCGTTTGCCGGCCTCGACCGCATTCACGAACTCCGCTCGTGGGTTCGCGAGGATGAGGATGACGCCAACCGCGCCGCGGCTGGCGTCATCGTGGGTGACGTCAAATTTGACGACGTCACCTTCAGCTACGACACCGGCGTCCCGGTGCTCAAGCACATCACTTTCGATGCACCCGCTGGAACGACGACCGCGCTCGTGGGATCGAGCGGATCGGGCAAGAGCACGCTGGTGTCGCTGGTCATGGCATTCAACCATCCCGACTCGGGCCGGATCCTTATCGACGGGCGCGACCTCGCCGGCCTGCGCCTGCGGGACTACCGCCAGCGACTCGGCATCGTGCTGCAGGACAACTTCCTCTTCGACGGGACCATCCTGGAGAACATCCGCTTCGCGCAGCCCCATGCCAGTGATGCCGAGGTCCTCGACGCCGCGCGCGTTGCGCACTGTGACGAGTTCGCCCTCCGCTTCGAACTCGGCTACCAGACCGTGGTCGGCGAACGCGGCGTCAAGCTCAGCGGTGGGCAGCGGCAGCGTGTTGCCATCGCGCGCGCGATTCTGGCTGACCCGGCGATTCTGATCCTCGACGAGGCGACGTCGTCGCTCGACTCCGAAAGTGAGGCGCTGATCCAGCAGGGGTTGACGAGGCTGCGCACCGGCCGCACCACATTCGTCATCGCACACCGCCTGTCGACTATTGCGACGGCCGATCAGATTCTGGTGATGGAAAACGGAGAGATCGCCGAACGGGGGACGCACGAGGAACTGCTTGAGGTCGGGGGTCGCTATCGGTCGCTGTATGAGCGCCAGTATCGGCAGGCGCTGGACCGTTACGTCAACCCCGGGGAAGAACTCACCGGGGCCAAAAGCCTGCGTCCCTGAGGGACGTCAGGCGGTCAGCAGCCGCCGACCTCGCGCAGCAATTGCGCAACCGCCTGCCGGCGGCGCAGCTTTTCGTCGAGGCCACCAGCGGCCATGACGTCCTGCGGCTCTTCGTCCGGTGAGAGAAAATCGTCGTCGTCCCGGCCGTTCTCTGCCCGCCGAAGGCGGTCCTCTTCATCGAACATCGAATCGCCGAACATTGATGACCTCCCGTCACTTCCGCGTCGATACGCCACGCGTCCCGAGGACACACGGTCTCGTCCCTCGTGGGCGGACCGGTAGGCTGTAATAGCGACGCCGTTGTTACCTCATACTTCGTGCCACGCTTTGGCCCGGTCAAGCTGCGAGGGAAATCGGGCTCGCTTCCTCGCATGGAGGTCACGGCGCGGCAACGACTTCGGGTGCGACGAGTCGTGATTGAGAGACGCGCCTGGGGGCCAGCCGGGCGGCTGGATACTGGGCAAACGGCGGTGCTCAACGGAGGCGCGGTGGCGACGGCGTCAGGATTCGAAGCAGTCGGTCACGCGGCCGCCGCGGCGGCGACCGCCCGCTTCACCCGCTGCAGGATGGCTGTCAGCCCCTGTGTGCGCATCATTCCGAGCGTCTCGGTCAGGCCAAGGAGGTCGAGGAGGTCGTTGGGAATGGCGGCGACGTCGTCCGGAGTCGCCTGCGACAGACGGTTCTGGAGCAGCGAAACGAAGCCTCGCACGGTCGGCGATTCGCGGGGAACGTCGGCCTGGATGACGATTTTTCCTTCGGCATCCACCTCGATCCAGAGGAACACCGGGGTCTGGCACTCGGTCACCCGGTGATTCTCCCGGTCACGTGCGTCTTGTAGGCTGGAGGGAAGGTCCCGAAGTTTCCGGGAGTAGTCGAGCAGCGTCTCCAGTCGGGTCCTGCTGTCAGCGGCGCGAAACCGCGCAATCACCGGATCGAAGAGCATGCCAGTGCAATCTACTTCAGACTCGCAGTTCCCAGCGCTCGTCTCCGCAATGTGGTTGTCGTCGCGATTGCAGACGGCCGGCGTGGCGCTCCTCGATTGCTCGTGGTACCTGCCCGCATCGGGCCGTGACGCCGGGGCCGAGTATCTGTCGGCGCACATTCCGGGCGCGGTGCGGTTCGACATCGACGCCGTGCGTGATCATCGGAGTGAGCTTCCGCACATGCTCCCGGGAGCCGCGGAGTTTGCAACGGCGGTCGAGCTGCTGGGCATTCAACCGGCGGATCAGGTCATCTGCTACGACGGCAGCGGAGTGAACTTGAGCGCCGCGCGTGTCTGGTGGATGTTCCGCGTCTTCGGTCACCGCAACGTTGCCGTGCTCGACGGCGGCTTCCGTTCGTGGTCGTCGGCGACCCGGCCAGTGCAGCGCGGCGCTGTGAAGCGGCAGCCTTCGTGGTATGGCGTCCCGGGGGTCGACACATCGCTGATTCGCGATCGCGCCGCCGTCGAGGCGATCGTCGCGCACCCCGGAGCGGTGCAGCTCGTGGACTGCCGCCCCGCGGCGCGCTTTCGCGGCGAGGTCGACGAACCCCGCGAAGGCGTGCGCCGAGGCCACATTCCCGGAAGTGCCAACGTGCCATATCCGGATTTCACCGACTCGAAGACGGGGTTGTTGCGCTCGTCCGATGAGTTGCGGGCGGTGCTCGGAGCGCAGGGCCTCGATCCGGCGCGTCCCATCGTTGCACTCTGCGGATCGGGCACCAGCGCGTGTACGCTGGCGCTCGCGGTCGAGGTCATTCGCGCATCGGGCC
>JBEPVV010000142.1:0-5575 GCA_041690795.1 Gemmatimonadota bacterium
GCAGTACCTGGGCGGTACAGACGTTGCTCGTCGCCTTGTCGCGCCGGATGTGTTGTTCACGCGTCTGCAGCGCCATGCGCAGCGCCGGTTTGCCGTCAGCATCGCGAGAGACGCCGATGATCCGGCCGGGGATATGCCGCTTGTAGGCGTCACGCGTCGCGAAGAAAGCCGCGTGCGGACCGCCATACCCCAGCGGCACGCCGAAACGTTGCGAATTCCCCACCGCGATATCGGCTCCCCACTCACCCGGCGGCGACAGCAGCGCCAGCGCGAGGAGGTCGGTCGCCACTGTGACCAGCGCACCGGCAGCATGTGCCGCGTCGCAGACACTGCGCCAGTCGCGGACCGCACCGTCGGTTGACGGATACTGCAGCAGACAGCCGGTTACGTCGCCGCCAAAGACAAATTCCTCCGGAGCCTGTACCACGACCGTGACGCCTCGCGCTTCGGCCCGTGTGCGCACCACGGCAATCGTCTGCGGGTGACACGATGCATCGACCAGATAGAGCGGCGACTCGCCGTGCGTGACGATCGCCATCGTCATTGCCATCGCCTCGGCGGCGGCCGTGCCTTCGTCGAGCAGCGACGCGTTCGCGACAGGAAGGCCGGTGAGGTCGCTCACCATCGTCTGGAAGTTGAGCAGCGCTTCGAGCCTGCCCTGGGCGATCTCTGCCTGATAGGGCGTGTACGCCGTGTACCAACCCGGATTTTCGAGGATGTTCCGCTGGATGACCGTCGGCACAAAGCAGTTGCTGTAGCCCATGCCGAGGTAGGAGCGGAAGACCTGGTTCTGCGACGCCAGCTCGCGCATGGTGGCCAGCACCGATGCTTCGGTGCGACCCGCGGGCAATGCCAGCGCCCGACGAAGCCGGATCTGTTCGGGGACCACCGCGTCAATGAAGGCATCCATCGAGTCATACCCGAGGACGCCGAGCATCGACTCGAGATCATCGGCGCGAGGGCCGATGTGACGCGCCGCGAATTCGTTCAGGAGAGTCACACGCTCTGGAAGGCTAGAGACTCGCGATCATGGCGCGGTACCCCGCGGCATCCTTGAGCGCGTTGACTTCGCTGGGATTGCTCAGCTCGATCTTGACCAGCCACCCCGCGCCGTAGCAATCGCTTGCCACCGTCTCTGGAGTGTCCGTCAGGGTTTCGTTGATCGCGACCACCTTCCCCGAAACCGGGGCGAAGAGTTCGCTCACTGCCTTGACCGATTCGATCACGCCGAACGCTTTCGTTGCCTCGACGACCGTGCCGATCGCGGGCAGCTCCACAAACACGATGTCGCCGATCTGTTCGACCGCGAAATCGGTGATGCCGACCGTGCCCGTCGTGCCGTCCATCGCCAGCCATTCATGTTCGGCCGAGTACTTCAGCTTCTCGGGGGTATTCATGACGCGCTCCTCGGCTCAGGCCGGACGACGGTAGAACGGCAACGACACAACCTCGGCGCTCGCCCGCTGGTTCCGGATTCCGACTTCGAGTGCCGTACCAGCAGCTGCGGCATCGGGCGGAACGTAGGCCATGGCGATCGCGCTGCCCAAGGTGGGCGACGATGTGCCGCTGGTGATCACGCCACAAGGCTCCGACGCGGCGGGAAGATAGACCGGGTAGCCAGTGCGAGCGATGCCGCGTCCAGTGATTTTCAGCCCGACGAGCGCTTTTCGTGGCGTGGCCTGCATCGCCTCCAGCGGACCCCGTCCGACGAACTGATCCGGCTTGTCGAACTTGACGACCCGGCCCAGACCGGCCTCGAATGGCGTCGTCTCGCGACCGAGCTCCTGGCCGTACAGCGGCATCCCGGCTTCCAGCCGCAGCGTGTCACGCGCACCGAGCCCGGCCGGAACCAGTCCCCGACCATGACCGGCTTCCAGCAGCGTGTCCCAGACTTTTACCCCGTCCTGCCAGTCGACGAAAACCTCGAATCCATCCTCGCCGGTGTAGCCGGTGCGCGCCAGCAGCGCAGGAACACCAGCTACGGTTGTCCTGGTACCGGAGTAGTATTTGATACTACTAAGATCGATCGGAACAAAATCCTGAAGGATTTCAGCGGCAACAGGGCCTTGGATGGCCACCAGCGAAGTTCGCATCGAGGCATCGTCGAGCGTGGCGTTAGAGCCCTTCAACCGGTCCCTGAGGGCACCGGCCACCGTCTCGGCATTCGATGCATTAGCCACAACGAGCCATTCCTCTTCACCCAGGCGGTAGACGATCAGGTCGTCGATCACGCCGCCATCCTCAGCGGCGATCATCGAGTAGTGCGCCTTGCCGATCTTCAGCTTGGAGGGGGCGGTGACGACCGCGGCGTCGAGCGCCCGACCCGCATCGGGCCCCCTCACATAGAGTTCACCCATGTGCGACAGGTCGAAGAGGCCTGCGGCGGAGCGAACCGCTTTGTGCTCCTCGACCAGCCCCTGATACTGCACCGGCATTTCCCAGCCGGCGAAGGGGATCATCCTGGCGCCGAGGGCGCGGTGTCGGGCGTCGAGCGCAGTCTGGTGCATTGGGCGTCCGGGCGTTGGTGACGGCCGCAAAGATAGTCTTGGGGAAATATCTTCATCCCAATCCGCTTCGGAGCTCGCATGCGCCTCACCGCTTCGGCCCGCCGCACGATCGTCGCGATGTCGCTCTGGGCCGGGATGGCGGGTTGCGTTCGCGAGCATCGCAGCGCGCTCGTCGCGCCCATCGTCGACTCACTTTCCGGCGGAATCGTCAGGGTGCGCAATCGCGGACCTTCCCGGTGGATCGATACCAGCGGCTGGAAGCTTGTCCTCGAGCGCACGCTCCATCCAGCGACCGGCTCGCCGGGAGAGCTGATCCGTCCGGGCGCGTTTGTCGCCACCGAAGGCGGCGACCTCTTCGTGCTCGACCGCAAGCCACCTGCACTCAAGCACTATCGCGCCGACGGAACGTTTGTCGGCGTGATCGGCCGCGAAGGCAGCTGTCCAGGCGAGTATCGCGATTACGGAACACTGTACATCGTGGGCGACACCCTGATACATCAGGACGCGGGGCAGTCGCGCATCGCGACCTTCACCACTGCAGGCCAGTTTCTCCGATCGTGGACCTCGTCGCCGATGACCGAGACCGAGCTGGTGGCCGACGACTCCGGGCGCGTCCCGATTGGTGCGGCGACCGGCACCACGCGCATCAGCGGCGGACATGGCCTCATTCGCTTTCGTCTCGACGGAAGCGTTGCCGACACCGTCACCTATCCCGATGCGCCCGAGCCGAAACTCTGGAGCCTGAAGAACGCCCACACCGACATGGGTATGGTGATCCCGTTCTCACCGGACCGCGTCACGGCGCTCGACCGCAGCGGCCGCCTCATCTGGGGCGATCAATCGGCGTACCGCCTCACGGTCTCGCGGCGCGGCACCGACACGACGCGTATGATCGAGTCGGCGGCAGCGACGGTCGCGATTCCCGATTCGATTCGACAGCGGACACTGCTCGACGCGATGAAACACCACACCTGGCTGCGGGGGATCGCGAAGCTGGAGGACATTCCTCGCGAGTACCCAGCGTGGACCTCGCTGACCGCCGATGGCGCCAACAACCTCTGGGTGTTGCGTCCAGGGCCGCGCGGCGCTGGCGACCACTGGGACGTGTTCGATTCCGACGGACGCCTCTTCGGCGCAGTGCCTGCACCCTTTGATCACACCGATGACACCTTCTGGACGCGCGACCATGTGTACCTGCTGCAACAGGACGGCCCCGATGGAACTCCTGCCGTGCTGGTCTATCGAATCGATCGGACGCAACCATGACGATGTCACGACGCAGCCTTGGGTTGATACTCAGCGCCCTTGCGGTCGCACCAGCGAGTGCACAGTCACGCCTCGCCCGCCCGACCATCGACACGATCAACCACCACGTCATCCGAGTCATGAACAACGGTCCCACCGCGTGGGCCGATACCAGCGGCTGGAAGCTGATGTATGAACGCACGGTGCAACCGCCGGAGGGAGCGCCGGGGATGTTCACCAACCCGTCGCAGGTGTTGCTGCTCGGCGATGGGAGGCTCATCATCGCCCAGCGCGATCCGATGGTGATCATGCTCTACGATGCGCAGGGGAAATTCGTCCGGCGACTTGGCCGGCAAGGCGAGGGGCCAGGCGAGTATCAATCGCCGCACATTGCGCTGAAGCACGACACGCTCGTGATCTACGACGGGCGCCTCGGTCGCGCGACGATCATGACACTCGATGGCAAGGAGGTGCGCGAATTCCTCACCAATATCCACGCCGATGGCCCGCCGATTTCAGTCGACAGCCGCAACCGCCTGCGGGTCCAGAACTCGCGCCCCTCGGTGTCGACCTTCCAGCCGCAATGGGTCCACTTCGACCTGTCTGGGCGGCGGCTCGACTCGCTCCTTCCCCCGCACGCAGTGAAGGAGAAGTCATGGGACGTCAAGGTCACCGGCGGCGCGATGAGCATGATGATCCCCTTCGCGCCCCAGAATTCCTACGCATTCTTTGACGATGGGTCGTTCATCTACGGCGGCCAGGACCGGGTCGAATTTTTGGTGAGCCGGGAGGGCGGCGACACGACCAGGATCTTCGGGCGCAACGACCTGCGCGCCGATCCCATTCCGTCGGCGACCCGGGATTCGATGGTCGAGCGCTACAGCCAGAACGCGCAGCTGCGCGGCGTGATGACGCCAGGCGATGTTCCGAAAGTCTATGTGCTCTGGAACGAGATCGCCGTCGACGGCCGCGGCAACGCGTGGGTCGCGCGAGGACGGCAGTCGGACCACACCGCACGACTGGACGTTTATGACGGACGGGGCTTCCTGCTCGGGTCGGTCGCCGCTCCGTTCACGACCCTCTGGCGCACCGCCTGGAGCGGCGACCGGATCGCGGTCGTCGACACCGACGACAATGAGCTGCCGCGCGTCCGGATTTACCGGGTCGACCGTCGGGGTCACTGAGTGCCGGGCCTTTCCCATTTGTGACAGAAAGATGTCAACGTTCAATTCCGTGCAAGCGTAGCACACAGTTACTGTCGATTCTTCCTGACTTCTGCTTCGGACCAACGATCTGACATTCTCATCACGTAAACTGATCGTTGCGTTCGCCGCGTCGATCGCTGGCTGCTACCCGCCATTGCCCGGTGCGGGCGGCGCCGGCCCGAGTGCGAAATCGCCGGCGCAACGGTGGGATCCGCCATCCAGCGAGGTTCGCCGGGGACGCGAGAGCCAACTGCCGCCTGATTCGCTCCCTGGCAACATCGACAACCGCCGGATGCAGTTGACGCCCACCGACCTGGTGACCCTCGCGCTCGCGAGGAGCCCTGAGACACGGGCTTCCTGGTTGACGGCGCGGGCCGCGGCCGCAACCTATGGCGATGCGCGGAGCGCGCTCTTTCCCGATCTGACCGGAATCATCTCAGCCAACCGGCTCAAGACGGCGGCGACGTCGGGGAGAGTCTCGGTGGAGCAGACGACCTACGGTCCGTCACTCTCGCTCAGCTGGCTCCTGTTCGATTTCGGCGGTCGATCGGGCGCCATTGCCGCGGCACGCGAGGGGGTGTACGAAGCCAACTGGACCCACAACGCGGTGATCTCCGA
>JBEPVV010000143.1:0-5573 GCA_041690795.1 Gemmatimonadota bacterium
GGACGACGTCGAGTTCTATTCCAATATCCGCACCGAACGCGCGCTCGGCCGGGCCGACGTCTGCCTGCTCGTCGTCGACGCCGACCTGGGGCTGCACAACCAGGACCTGCGCATCGCCAACAGCGCGTGGGAACGGGGCTGCGCGCTGATCGTCGTCGTCAACAAGTGGGACCTGGTGGAGGAGAAGGACGCCAACACCGCCGAACGCGGTCGCACGCTGCTGATCGAGAAGGCGCCATTTCTCGAGAACGTGCCGTTCATCTACGTGTCGGCACTCACCGGGCAGCGCGTGCGCAAGCTCTTCGACATGGTGCTCGAGGTGGCCGAGGCGCGCGGGCATCGCGTGCCGACGGCAGAAGTGAATCGGGTGCTGCAGGACCTGCTGGCGCGCGCCGCACCGCCGCAGAAGGAAGGCGAGGAAGTGAAACTCCTCTATGCCACCCAGGTGGGCACCAGCCCGCCGGCGATCGTGATCATCGGCAATCGCCCCGACGCGGTGCCGGAATCGTATCAGCGGTATCTGCTGCGCGGCTTCCGGGCGGCGTGGGGATTCAGCGGCTCGCCCATCCGCCTCAACATCAACCGGCGCGGAAGCAAGCAGTGACGCTGCGGATCGTGGTCGCGATCATTGCTTCCTATCTGCTCGGGGCGATCCCGACATCACAGATCGTGGCACGGATGAAGGGGATCAACCTCCGCAACGTCGGCAGTGGCAACCTGGGCGCAACCAATCTTTACCGCGTCCTCGGCCTCAAGTTCGCGCTGCCGGTCGGGATCTTCGATGCATTCAAAGGCGCGATTCCTGTGGCGGTCTTCGGACCGTGGGCCGGCGTCGGCGTGACGGCGTCGCTGCTTCTGGGCGCCATAGCTGTGGTCGGCCACGTCTTTCCGGTCTTCGCCTCGTTCAAGGGCGGCAAGGGCGTCGCGACCAGTGCCGGCGTGGTGCTCGGACTCGCGCCGGCGGCCTTCGGCGCCTCGCTGGCGCTCTGGGGAATCATTCTGGCCGTGTCGGGGTACGTCTCGCTCGCGAGTATCGCGGCGGCGCTGGTGATGCCCGCTGCCGTATGGCTGCTGCAGCCGTCACGGCGCGGGATGGTGGCGTGGTTCGCGGTCATCGCGATCGCCGTCGTCTGGCTGCACCGCGGCAACCTGCGCCGGCTGCGCAATGGCACGGAGCGGCGGGTCGGCAGTCGCGCTGAAGCACTTCCACCGGATGACCCCGCATGACGGACGTCGCGGTGCTGGGTGCTGGTGCCTGGGGCACGGTGCTGGCCGACCTGTTGGCGAAGAAGGGACTCGATGTGCACCTCTGGGCGTTCGAGCCGGAGGTCGCCAAGTCGATCGCCGAACGCCGCGAAAATGCGCTGTTCATGCCGGGAGTCGAGTTGACCGCGGGCATCCGCGCAAGCAGCGACATTACCGCCGTCGTCCGCGGCGCGCCGGTGCTCTGTTCGGCGGTGCCCAGTCACGTGTCGCGCCGTGTATACGGCGCGATCTCGGCCGATGTACGTCGCGGCACCCGGCTGGTCTGCGCCAGCAAGGGGATCGAAGTCGACACCCTCAAGCTGATGGGCGAGGTCGCGGACGAGACACTGCCGCACGCCGTCTTTGTGGCACTGTCGGGCCCAAGTTTCGCGGAGGAAGTGCACGAGTGCCAGCCGACAGCGATCGTCGCTGCGTCGGCGTCATCAGCCGCGGCCGAAGAGGTGCAGCAGATCTTCTCGACACCGGCCTTTCGCGTCTACTCCAGCGACGACGTGACGGGTGTCACCATGGGCGGATCGCTCAAGAACACCGTCGCCATCGCCGCCGGCATTCTCGAGGGCCTTGGACTCGGCAACAATCCGCGTGCCGCACTGCTGACGCGCGGGTTGGCCGAGATCTGCCGCCTGGGTGTCGCGCTCGGCGCCAAGGCATCGACCTTTGCCGGACTGGCCGGAATGGGCGACCTGATCCTGACGTGTACCGGCGCGCTGTCCCGCAATCGCCAGCTTGGCGTCGCCCTCGCGGGCGGGAGCACGCTGGCTGAGTATCACGCGACACATCGCACGGTGGTCGAGGGCGTGAACACAGCGCGCGCCGCATCGCAACTCGCGCAGCGTCACGGCATCGACATGCCGATCACGCAGCAGGTCGCGTCGGTTCTCTTCGACAACGTCTCACCGCGCGTGGCGATCAAGGCACTGATGGACCGCGCGCTCAAACCGGAACGTGGGGCATGACTCTTCCCGAACCGATGCAGCAATTCTTCTCGATCGGTGACGTCTGCGGACTCACCGATCTCAAGCCGCACGTGCTGCGCTATTGGGAAAGCCAGTTCCGCTTTCTCAACCCGGCCAAGAATCGATCGGGCAACCGGGTCTACAAGGCGCGCGAGATCGAACTGGTCATGCTGGTGAAGAACCTGCTCTACACGGAGAAGTTCACCATTGAGGGCGCGCGGCAGCGGCTCGATCACTACCGTCGAACCGGTGAGCTCAAGACGGTTGCCAAGCAGGCGATGCGGTTCGAGATGGTGCTCGATGTCCGGAAGTCACTTGACGATGTGCTGGCGGTGCTCGATGGACGACCGGTGGCGCCGCGCGCGGAGCCGGTGTCCGCCGAAACACCGACGCCCGAGACGGAAGGGGAGCCAACGGAGACCCGTGGTCGCCTCGCCGATGACGGCAACGAGCAGCTGGCGCTGGCCTAGGCCTCCGCCGTCCCGTCGTCGGCCCTGGCCTTGCCGGGCCCGGCCAGCAGCAACGCAAAAAGCCCGATCGCCATCCAGCAGAGTTCACGCACCCGGCTGAGCAGTGCTGCGGTGGTGCCGAGCTTTGGATCGAGTCCCAGCCAGGCAAAGACTACGAAGGCCCCGCCTTCCTTCGACCCCAGCTCGAACGGCATGAAGAAGAGCATGTTGGTGATCAGCGACGAGAGATTCGCGACCACGTACGCGCGCGGAAAGTCGACGCCAAGTCCGAGTGCGTAGAAGATGATCGTGTACTCGAAGGTGCAGAGGATCCGGCCGGTGACCTCGGTGGCCAGTGCCCACTTGAACTTGCCCGGGGTGTTGTAGACCGCCGTCAGTTCGCAATCGAGTGCCTGCAGTGCCGGGCGATTGGCCTCGAGTTTCGTCGCGAGGCGCCGAAGCGGGCCGAGCTTGCCGAGAAGCGCCACACCGCGCTCGAAGATGCCATCACGGTGCTGAGAGAGCAGAAAGATCGCCGCCGCGCTCAGCGCCACGGTGGCGACGCCGAGAATGGCGAAGACGACCGGCGTATGCGGCAGCAGGATCGCGGCGGGAATGATGGCGCTGAGAAAGACGAGGATGTGCGAGATCGCGTGCAGAAACCGGAATCCAACGACCGACCCTACCGCCTGCTGCTTGCCGAGAATGCGCCGCGCTCCCGTGATCTTGAGCGGTTCGCCTCCGAGCGAGAAGATCGGCGTCGCGTAATTCATCGCAAAGGAACTGATCGAGAGCAACCAGGCGCGCCAGAGGGTGAACTCCTTGGGGCGCGCGGGGATCAGCAGCTGCCACGCTCGCGCATTGCAGACGTAGACCATCCCCCAGAGCAGCACCAGCGGCGCGACCACCCAGAGCGACGACGCCAGCGTGTGCCAGAGCATCGCCGGTCCGCTGTGAATGATGAGCCCGGTGAGCAGCAGGATGCCAAGCAGGAACGCGCCAAGCCGGACCCAGATATTCATGCGATCACGATCCGGCGCCCTTCAGACGCACTGCGATACGCCGCTTCGAGCAGCGTGGCCACCTGTTCGATCTCCAGCAGGCTCGCCGCGCTCTCGCCCCGATCCATGGCGTCGGCGAAGTCGCCAAGAATGCGGCTCATCCATCCGGCGTATTCGCGCTTGTCGAGCTGCGCCGTGAAGTCGGTGGTCACCGCTGGCGCGTCGGACGGCAGCACGCGCACCACGCCGCCGGTCCATTCAACGCTGCCACGATCGCCGATGAAGCGGATCCGGTTCTCTCGTTCTCGCGCCGCCCAGGTGAGCGTGAAACTCGCCGCGCGATCGCCGTAGTCGACGAGCACATGCGCGGTATCCTCCACGTCGTAGCCACGATGCCCCAGTGTCGTCATCTGCGCTGTGACCGACGCCGGCATGCCTGCCACATCGACGAGCAGATAGAGCAAATGGGTGCCGTGATCGAGGAGGATGCCACCCATGCTCTCGCTCTGCCGCGCCCGCCACGGGGTTCCCGTCGCTGCGCCGGCTACGCCACCATCCGCGGCCAGCCGGTAGACGTTGAACTCCGCCAGGTGCCAGCGACCGATAGTGCCTTCCTCTATGCACCGACGCATGGCAACCCATGCCGGGTTCTGGCGATACTGATGACAGGGGAAAAGCACCCGCTGCGCGGCGCGTGCAGCAGCCGAGAGTTCCTGCGCGGCTGCGCGCGTCACGGCGACTGGCTTCTCGCAGAAGACGTGGAGCCCGTGCGCGAGCGCATCCAGCGTCAGCGCCTTATGCGTGGAGGGCGGCGTGCAAATGTCGACAAAATCGACCGGTCCGAGATCCTTCGCCGCATCGAGTGACGGGTACATCGTCAGGCCGTCGAGCGGTGTTGTCGGCGGGTGGGTATCGACGGCCCCGACGATCTGCAGGCGCAACGCGGTGCTTTCATCGTGGACGTATGCCGGAAGGTGGGCAAGGCGCGCAACGCCGCCCGCACCGATCAGCACTCCGCGCCGCGGAGGCGTCACGCCGCCTCGGCCAAACGCGGTGCGCCTCGGTCGAGGAGGGAGGCTGCCCGCCGCTCGTGGGCGACAATGATCGAAACCAGGATAGCTGACATCGGAAGCAAGGTAACCCAGAGAAAGAGGTCAGGTCGACCCGGCACCACGAAGACAGCCAGCAATGCAAAGCGGATGTTCTGCCCGATCCAGGCGCATTGCTTGACGACCGACGCCTGCAGCTGCGCCCATCGCTGGGCGATCAGCGGCATTCTCCCGCTGTGTCGGAGTTCACGGACCAGTTCCGTCGAGCGCGGCAGCATCCGGCCGTTGCCCGCGAGGTAGTTGCGATAGAACGCCAGTTGCGCGCGGTGCCAGCGCGACCCCGGGGTGTTCATGTCCGCGTCTTCGGGGAGATTGAACTCGCCGCTGCCGCCTTCGGCCAGGTAGAGGTAGAGCTGGCGGATGTAGTCGACGGCGCCGCTTTGCCGCGCATGCGCGAGTCCGGCCGCCACGCCCAGCGGAACGGCGATCCACCACGCGGCTCCGCTGACCACCATCCGTGCAATGAGCGTGACGTAAAGGTTGGCGAAGCGCGACCCGTCGGAGATGCCATCGAGGATCTTGCCGAGGCGCGTCGACGTGCCGCGCATCCGCGCCAGCTGACCGTCGGCGCTGTCGAAAATGTCGGACACGATGAACATCGCCACGCCGATGGCGTTGAGCGTGACGCTGCGATAGAAGAGCAGGTTGCCAGCTATGAGGCCGGTGACGAGTGCGATGCCCGTGACCTGGTCGGGCGTGATCGACGTCGGCATGCAGGCTCGCGCGATTCGCAGGCCAATCGGCCGGAAGAAGCGCTGGTCAGTCCATTCTTCTACCGCCGCGCCCTTGTCA
>JBEPVV010000144.1:0-5561 GCA_041690795.1 Gemmatimonadota bacterium
AGCGGGCGGATCGCCGATTCCGCTCGACTTCAGGCTCGACAGCACGTTGCTGACCTTTACGCTGGGTGCCACGTTGCTTTCGGTGGTGCTCTTCGGGCTGCTGCCTGCGTGGCGCGCGTCGCGCCTTGATCTCGCCGGCGCACTACGCGCGCGCGGTTCCGTTGGCAGCAGCGGTGGCATGAGTGGTGGATTTCCAGTGGGACGCGCGACAATCGCGGCGCAGATCGCCCTTTCGCTCATGCTCCTCACCGGCGCCGCCGTGCTGACCCGGAGCCTGCGTCATCTGGAAACGACCGCCGTGGGGGTGGACCGCGACCACTTGCTCATCGTCACGGTCGACAGCCGCAGCCGAGGCTATGGTGGCGACCCGTTGGCCACGTTGACGCGCAACTTGATGGAAAGGCTCAGCCGAGTCAGTGGCGTTGCCTCGGTCTCGTATTCGGAAAACGGCCTCTTCAGCGGCAGCGAGTCGAACAATTCGGTCCGTATTGCGGGCTGGTCAAGCCGGACGCCCGATGACAGCAACTCGTGGTCCGACCAGGTGGGCCCTCGCTACGCCGCCACTATCGGTGCGCGACTCCTGGCCGGACGCGACCTCGCCAGCAGTGATGACGCGCGGGGAATACATCACGCGCTCGTCAACGAGAGCTTTTCGCGATTCTATTTCGGCCGCAATAGTCCGGTCGGCCGAAGCTTCCGTCTTGATGACACCACGTCGGTCGAGGTCGTCGGCGTAATAGCGGACGTTCGCGACCACGCGCTCGACGCGCTTCCTCTTCGCCGCTTCTACACGGTGTACGATCACTTCCTGGGCGGCCTCCCGGTCGAGATCAATTTCGAGATCCGCACGGTCGGCGATCCCGCCCGGGCGACGGCGGCCGTGCGGGCAGCGATCGCCGCGGAAGACCCGTTGCTGGCCATCGAATCGACCACGTTGCGCCAATCGATGGCGCAATCGATCGCCGAGCAACGGTTGCTCGCGCACGTTGCCTCGGGCTTCGGAGTACTGGCGTTGCTGCTCGCCGCAGTCGGTCTCTACGGCGTGATGACATATGCGATGTCCCGACGCATCGGTGAGCTGGGGTTACGGATGGCACTTGGCGCTCGACCTGGCGCCTTGATGACGATGGTGTTGCGCGAGGCCCTTGGGCTGGTCGGGCTCGGCGCAGCCGCCGGCATACCGTTGGCCATGGTGCTGGTACGCCTGCTCAAGAGTCAGCTATCGGGTGTCGGCGCAACCGATCCAGGACCGATCGTCGTCGCCCTCGTTGTCCTGCTGATGGCGGTAACGATCGCCGCCGTCATTCCCGCCGCACGCGTCACCCGAATTTCGCCGTTAATGGCGCTGCGGCACGACTAGCGTCGCGAGCGCGCTTGCCGGTAGCGCCAGTCGCCCGTCCGCGGCTCGATTCGTCGCGACACGCTGCACCCCGCAGCGAACCTTCTTCACCGTCCAAGCGTTGAGGCGATAGTCGGTTAGAGTGGCCGGCCCGCTGTCATCCCTGTGTCAGTTTGCCGTCGTAACCTTGACCTGCGCTGTACCGTCCGTGACATTGTGGCACGTCCGCGCGCGCTCCAGACCGGGCGCCACCTCGCAAACATTGCAGTCGGAGATCGAATGGGCCGCTCCCGTCCGTGGGAACTTGTTGTTGCCGCACTGTTCCTCGTTGGCGTTCGCGCCAGCGCGCAGGACCAGAAGATGGAGATGCCACCGATCCCGCATGCGCCCACACACATGACGGTCGACTCCGAAACGCACCACGTGATCGTGTCGACCGGACCATGGAAGCTGCCGCCGATGATGATGGACGGCGACCTGCCAATGATGATGATGGGCGGCGACATGGGTGGCAGCCATGAGGCGCACCAGGAGCAGCTGATCATCCGCTTCCCCTGGCCCGAGGATTCATGGCTTCGCGGCTTCAAGCTCACCATCACGGACAAGCAGGGCCATGTGATGCCGCAGCGTACGATGCATCACATGGAATTCGTCAACTTCGACCGGCGCCAGCTGATCTATCCGCTGGCCGAGCGTGTGCTAGGCATCGGCGAAGAAACGGCCGGTATCAAGATGCCGAAGACCGTTGGCGTGCCGATGGACAAGGGCCAGGAGGTTGGCGTCTTCCTGATGTGGAACAACGACACCGGTCACGAACTCGACGGCGTGAACCTCCGCTTCGAGTTGATCACGTCGCCGCGGAACCTGACGCCGCGCCCGGTGGCGGTGCTGCCGTTCAAGGTCGACGTCAACAACCATCCTGGCCTTCCCGATTCGTACGAAGTGCCGCCGGGCGGCAGCTCGAAGGTCTACAACTTTACCGTGCCAGCAAGCGGACGGTTGCTGGGCATCGGCGGCCACATGCACGATCACGGCGTCGAGATGCGGATCGAAGATGCAGTCAGTGGCAAAATTCTCGCGCGCGTGCATACGCTGCACGATGCCAAGGGAGAGGTGACCGGCGTGTCGCGCCAGTTGCTGGCCGTCAAGGGACGCGGGCCGCACCTCCGGGCAGGGCATCCCTACCGCATGGTCTCGGTCTACGAGAACAGCTCCAACGCGCCGGTGATGGGTGTGATGGGCGTCGTCGGCGGCCTGTTCGCGCCGGATGATCTGCGCGACTGGCCGAAGATCGACAAGACGAACAAGGAGTACATCCTCGACGTCGCCTACGCGCCGATCTGGAAGCGCGGCGACGTGGCCGATCCGGAGCTGGCACAGGTGTTCGCGACCCGCAACTGAGTCTACGGGGGCAAGCCGGACCCGCATCGGTCCGCCTTGCCCTGCATCAGCGTTTCAATCCCGCCGCCTGACCCAGGGTGTTCTTCCACTCCTCACTCGCCGTGAACAGGCTCTCCGGAAACTTCCGGTAGCGCACGATCTCGTCAAAGATGCTGGCATTGTCGTAGCGATTGTTCTCCAGTCCCGCCATGTACTGCAGTCGCAGATTGCGGTCGCGATTGATGACGGCGTCCGCCAACCACGGTTGCAGGTCCTCGCGCCGCCCCGCGTAACTCGCGAACAGATCGACCATGGACTGGATTCCCACTTCCTGCAGCGATGCGATGATCGGCGCGTTCGCCGGCCGGGTCAGGCGCCGGCTCAGCGAATCGACATCGATGCGCGTGGGCCCGGGCTGACCCAGCATCACCAGGTCGTAGCCGTGTCCATCCTCATTGTTGGCCCACACGGTGCCGCCGGGGAACACATCGAGGAAGGTCGCGATCTCACTCTTGACGGCATCGACCTGGCTCTCGTAGAGCGGCACCCACTCCGTCATCACGCCGCCGGGATTGAGGTGCTCACGCGCCAGCTGGAGATACTCGCGCGTGTAGAGGGTGGCCGCGCCGCGCACCCACGGATGAATCGGGTCGGACGTGATGACGTCGAACTTTTCCCGCGTCGTCAGGATGAAATGACGCGCGTCGTCGTAGACGATCTCGATTCGCGGGTCATGCAGCACATCGTAATTCTCCTTGATGAAGTACGGTCCGACCGAGCGCGGAATCAGCGGCTCGAGCTCGCAGATCACGATCCGGGTGATCCCCGGGTAGAGGACGAACGAGCCGGCGGTCACGCCGGCGCCGAACCCCACCACCAGCACCGTGTGCGGATCGCCATCGACCAGTCCGGAGAGGTGGCCGAGCAACCGCTGCAGGCGCATGTCCTGCGGCTCCGACGAGGCTTCGACCTTTCCGCTCACGTGAAAATTGCGATACCCGCTCGGCAACTCCGAGACGGCGATCGAGGAGTTCATCCCTTCGCCGACGAACAGGAACTTCGGCAGCGATGAGTAGGTGGCCAGGAAGCGCCCGTAGCCGATCAGTCCAGGAGGAACCGCCATCACGCCGCGGGCGAGTAGCAAGGCCGCGAGCAGCATGGCAGCCAGCAAGGGCGCCTGCAGCGGCGAGTGCCGCACCGCGCCCTTCCCGGGCGACCGGCGCAACGCGGGCACCAGCATCAGCAGGCCGGCGATCGCCGCGATGGCGATCATCACGCGCTGTGCATCCTGCGTCCCCAGCCACGGAATGATGATGATGCTGAATCCCGCTGCACCCAGGATACCGCCGATGGTATTGGCGGCATACACACGTGCCACCAGCCGCCCCGCGTCATCGCCCTCGCGAGCTGCCGCCGCAATCGCCAGTGGAAATGACGCACCCCACAGCAGCGTCCCCGGCAGGATCGCCCAGATGCAACGCACGAGGTCAAGCTGGAAGGAGACCCACGGGCGAGTCGCCAGCGTGGGGCTGATCGGCCAGTAGGGCAGAGACTGCGCGATCATGTACGCGGTCCACGCGATGCACACCGGCAGCAGCAGCTGGCACCACCCGAGGACAGCGCGCGGATTGCGTGCGCTGCGTGACAACCATGCGCCCCCGCTGCTCCCGAGGCCGAGCCCCGAGAGCACGACCGCGAGGATCAGTGAAAAGGTGTAGACCGTCGCGCCAAGCATCAAGGAGAGCAGGCGCGTCCACACCACTTCCGCACCGATCGCCGTCATCCCGGAAAGCGCGATCGCGACGTAGACCATGCGAACCCCGCCCACGCCGGGCCCCGTCACCACGGACGTGGTGTGTGGAACGTGTGGCGCTTTCCTCGCCAGCATCCAGGCCGTGGCCGCCACCACCACATTGATGCCGAACGCCACGAAGGTCGCGGTCGCCATGTCGAACACGCGCAGCAAGTAAAAGCCGGCGAGGAGGCAACCGATCACGGCGCCGACGATGTTGCTGCCGTAGAAGAAGCCGAGCCACGACACGCCGGTCGGGGTCGCCTCGACCCAGCGCGCGACCGCCGGCAGCGTGGCGCCCATCAGCATCGTCGGCACCAGCAACGATACCGCGCAGAACAGTCCCCGCAGCAAAATGCCGGTCATGCCGCTCGCCGACACCGCAGCATAGAGCGTCCCGGCCACTGGCAAGCCGAACAGCACCAGCAGGCCCAGTACGCCGATCCCGGCCTCGAGCAGGGCGTAGACGCGAAGCGGATGCTCTCGCACGGAGATGAAACGCGGCAGGAGCAGCGAACCCAGGCACATTCCGCCCATGAAGGTGGCGAGCAGGACACCGAGCGACACGGCAGAGGAGCCAATGACGAGCTCGACCAGCTGGAACCAGACAATCTCGTAGATCAGCGCCGCGCAACCGCTGCCGACGAAGAGGAGCAGCAGGATGCCGAACATTCTGGATGGAACCACGGCAGCCGGGGACGGGGCCGGTTCGGGATCGGTCATCGAGTCCTGGATCTGTAGGTAGGAAGCGCGGGCGGCGAGCAAAGATAACTTTACGCCATTCCTCTCCTCTCCAGCCACGGATTTCAGATGAGTCTCTGGTCTCGCAGGCAGCTGCTCCAGTCGAGCGCCGCAGCAACACTCGCGGGGTTGGTGCCTGACCCTTTCGCGGGCCCGGCGACGCCAGTCGGGGCTGTCCGTGAACGCCTCCGCTTCGACGCCGGATGGCGATTTCACCTCGGCCACGCCGACGACATCACGAAAGACTTCGGCTTCGGACACGGCGGAGATCAGGCAGCAGAGTTCGGCAAGTCAGGTGAGCTCTTCGAC
>JBEPVV010000145.1:0-5495 GCA_041690795.1 Gemmatimonadota bacterium
CAATTGGGTCCCGATCGGCTATCACTGGCGCGCGTCGTCGATCGTGATCTCCGGTACACCGGTGCGTCGTCCTCGCGGGCAGACCAATCCGCCAGCTGCATCGACACCGGGCTTCGGTCCCTCGCAGTCGCTCGACTACGAACTCGAGCTTGGCGTCTTTCTCGGCGGTCGCAACGCGCTGGGCACGCCGGTGCTGGCGAACGAGGCCGCAGCGAGAATCTTCGGCATCTGCCTCCTCAACGATTGGTCAGCGCGCGACATCCAGTCCTGGGAGTATCAGCCGCTGGGGCCGTTTCTCGCCAAGAACTTCGCCACGTCGGTGTCGCCGTGGATCGTCACCGCCGACGCGCTGTTGCCGTTTCACGTGCCGATGCCGGCCCGTCCCCTCGATGATCCCGAGCCGCTTGAGTATCTCCGTGTTCCCAACGACTGGACGCTTTCGCTCGACTTGGAGGTCGAACTCGAAACCACCGCCTTGCGCGCCGCTGCGACGGCGTTTCCGGTCAGTCGCGTGAAATTCGAGGAGTCGATGTACTGGAGCATCGCGCAACTGATCACCCACCATGGCAGCAACGGCTGCAACCTCTACATGGGCGATCTCATTGGTACCGGCACGATCTCGGGTCTCGCGCCCGAATCGCGGGGCTGTCTGCTGGAGCGGACGTGGCGAGGCAGCCAACCGCTGACGCTGCCGAATGGCGAGACCCGCAAGTTTCTGGAGGATGGAGACGAAGTGATCTTCCGCGGCCACTGTCGGGCTTCTGGCGCGGTCTCGATCGGATTGGGCGAGTGCCGGGGGGTCGTTGCCCCGGCCTGAACAGGCAGTCGACGTCACCGTGACATTTCTCGAAATGGCGCTGCCGGGTGCATCCCGACCGACCCCCGTCTTTCCGGCAGGATCGGGGCTGCAGCACGACAAGCCTCCGGGTGCAGCGGCGCTGTCGGCAATGCTCTACCGAACAGTAGGCGGCCCCTACAGCTGGCGCGACCGGTTGCCATGGAGCGACGCCGACTGGGAAGAGGCTGTGCATCGCCCCGGTGTCGAGTTGTGGACGCTTCGCGTCGGCGGCGTGATCGCCGGATATTTCGAACTTCATTCCGAAGGTGTGATGGTGGAGCTCAAGTATTTCGGCCTCACCCCGGCGTTTACCGGGCAAGGATACGGCGGCCCCCTGCTGGAATCGGCGATCGCACGCGCGACCGCGATGGATGCGTCCCGCCTGATCGTGAACACCTGCTCGCTCGATCACGCGTCCGCATTGCCCAACTACGTCGCACGCGGCTTTACCGTCACGCGCCAGATCAACGAACGCCGGATCATCGCCGCATGAACCTTGGCGAGATGCGTCGCGAATACGCGCGCGCAGCACTGGATGAATCGGTCGCCGCCATCGATCCGTTCGAGCAGTTTGCCGCCTGGTTCGATGACGCGACGGCGGCGGGTGTGCCGGAGCCGAATGCGATGACGCTCGCGACGGCAGACCGCGAAGGCCGGCCGAGTGCGCGCATCGTTCTGCTCAAGGGATTCGACGCCGGCGGCTTCGTCTTCTACACCGATGCGCGATCGCGCAAGGGCGTCGAGCTGCAGGAAAATCCTCACGCCGCACTCGTCTTCCACTGGATCGAGCTTGAGCGTCAGGTGCGGGTTGCTGGCGCCGTCGAGCGGTTGGACGAGGCGACATCCCGCGCGTATTTCGCCACCCGCCCGGAGGGCTCGCGCATCGGTGCCTGGGCGTCGCGCCAGAGCAGTCCGCTCGCGGATCGCGCCACACTGGAACACGAACACGCCCGGCTGGCAGCAGAGTTTTCCGGGCGCGATATCCCGCTGCCGCCCTACTGGGGAGGGTTTCGGGTCATTCCGGTCGAAGTGGAGTTCTGGCAAGGTCGTCCCAGTCGCCTGCACGACCGTCTGCAATACCTCCGCGCCGGCGACGGTTCGTGGCGGCGGACACGGCTCTCGCCATGAGCGACGTGCAGGAGCCGACGCTCGATGCCGCGGCAACCGCCGCTGCCCGCGAACTTGCCTGGTCCCGCGGAATGCGATTGGCTGGCGTGGGTCTCTTCGCCAACGCGGCGCTCGCCGTGATCAAGGGTGCCGCCGGACTTCTTGGTCATTCGTACGCCCTCGTCGCCGATGCAGCAGAGTCGGTGGCCGACATCGGCGGGTCGATTCTCGTCTGGAGCGGGCTGCGCGTCTCCGCGCGATCGCCGGACTACGACCATCCCTACGGGCACGGGAAGGCCGAGCCGCTGGCGGCGGCTGCGGTGGGTCTCATGTTGTGCGGCGCATCGCTCGGCATCTTCGTGAAGGCCGTGCAGGCAGTGCTCACCCCGTCGCGGCCGCCGGCTCCGTTCACGCTGGCCGTACTGGTCATCGTCATCGCCGTCAAGGCGACCCTTGCCCGCACGGTGCTTCGCGTGGCCGACGACGTGGGCAGCAGGGCGCTGGCGGCCGACGCGTGGCACCATCGCGCCGACGTGATCACGTCGGGCGCGGCGTTCATCGGCATCTCCGCCGCACTCGTCGGCGGTCAACGGTGGGCTTGGTGCGATGGAGCCGCGGGCTCGGTGGCGTCGATCATCGTCTTCATCAACGGGTTGCACATTCTCCGACCCGCCGTGCACGAACTGATGGATGGCGCACCCGATGTCGAACTGCTCGAGCGCGTCGGCGGAGCGGCGCGTTCGGTGGCCGGCGTGCGATTCATCGAACACCTCAAGGCCCGCAAACTTGGCACCAGATACCTGGTGGACCTCCACGCGCAGGCCGACCCGCGGATGTCGCTTGACGATGCGCACGTGCTCAGCGGCCAGATCAAGCACGCAATCCGGCAAGCCGTTCCTTCGGTGCAGGATGTCCTGGTGCACATGGAGCCATTCTACCAGGTCAGCGCGGAACGATCGGCAGCGCCATGAACGCGGCGCCGGGCGATTCGCCACTCGATCAGTTCGCCGCCGACTCGCTCTGTTCGCTCGTCGAATCAGGAACGATCTGCCTGGTGGCGGTATCAGGCGGCGGCGATTCACTGGCGCTGCTCGACCTTCTCCATCTGGCCCGTGCACGACACGGTTGCCCGCTCGCCGTGGCCCACGTCGATCACGGCATCGGTGCCGACAGCGCGTTTGTTGCGTCGCGTGTCGCGGCAGCCGCTGACTCGCGCGGCCTTGCGCTCTTTTCGCGCACGCTCGCGCTGGGCCCAGCGGCCACCGAGACCGTTGCCCGCCGGGCTCGCCGCGCCGCCCTCATCGAGATGGCCGACCAGTCCGGTGCCCGAGTCATCGTGCTCGGGCATCACGCCGATGACCAAGCCGAAACGGTGCTGCTCCGACTCCTTCGTGGCAGTGGTCCCGCCGGGCTGGCAGGGATGTCACCACGGCATGGGGTCTGGGTTCGTCCGCTCCTTGGCGTCAGGCGCTCGGCGCTGGCGGCCTGGCTGGTCAACCGGAAGCTTCAGCCTTGGTCCGATCCGGCCAATGCCGACCTTCGCCACCTTCGCTCGTGGCTCCGGGCTGAAGTGGTGCCGCGCCTCGCAGAGCGGCTGCCCGACACGATCGTGCGGATCAACCGCTCGGCAACGCTGGCGGCCGATGCACGGGCTGCGTGGGCCGATGTGCCGTCGCGTCTCGCCGGGCTCGATCTTCGTCGTCAGAATCGTGGCATTTCCGTTGCTGCTGCCGTGTTGAGTGGGTATCGTTCACCGCTCAGGCACGCCGTTCTGGCGGCCCTGGCCAGGGAATCCGGTGTCATTGCCGGAACCCGCCGGCTCGCGGCACTGGACCGGCTGCTGCAGGGGAATTGCGGGTCGGCGTCGATCGCCATCGACGCGGCGATGCGCGCGGAACTCGCCTTCGGGCGCCTGACGTTGTACAAGGTCGACAATACTCGACCGCAGCTGGCGTCGTTGCGAGCCGGCGTGACGGTGACTGCGGGGCGAGGGAGCTTTGCGACCCGGAGTAATACAGCAGGCCGATGCGAGCGTATCGGGTGGGACACGTGGCTGGAGGCGGGCCGCTACACCGCGCGACCGCATCAGCACGGCGACCGGATCCGACCGCTGGGTGGCAATGGGACGAGAGCGGTCGGCGTGATGATGCGTGAAGCTCGCGTCCCGCCGTCTCAACGGCGCGAGTGGCCGGTCGTGGTCGATGCAGCAGATGCAACCATCGTGTGGGTTCCGGGCATCTGTCGGGCGGATGCGAGGGTTCCCTCGGAAGGAACGGAGGCCTGGCATGTCGAGTGCGCTTTCGCCTGAAATGAAGCGCCGGGCCGGCGGCCGCGATGTTCGGATCGTCTACGACGAATCGACGATTGCCGCGCGGGTCCGGGCGCTGGGCCAGGAGATCACGGCAGCGTATCCGGACGGTGAGCTGCTCGTGCTTGGCTTGCTGAAAGGAAGTTTCATCTTCCTCAGCGACCTGGTGCGCCAGATCGACCGGCCGTTGCATCTCGATTTTCTGGTCGCGAGTTCATACGGTGCAGAAAAAGTCTCGAGCGGGAATGTCCGGCTGCTCTACGATCCGGAGACTCCGCTGGAAGGAAAGCACCTGTTGCTGGTCGAGGACATCGTCGACAGCGGGCGCACCATCCGCCAGATGCTGTCGCTGCTGGAGACGCGCCGTCCTGCGTCCCTTGCGGTTTGCGCGCTGCTCGACAAGGAATTGTTGCCGGTCCCTGTGCCTGAAATGCGCTGGGTTGGATTTCCGGCGCCTCCCGCGTTCCTCGTAGGCTACGGCCTCGACCACGCGGAAGACTATCGCCATCTCCCGTTCATCGGTGACCTGAACTGATGCCTGATCGCAATATTGTCCGTCCGCCAAGCCGCTGGGGCACCGTCAGCAAGCACCTCGCGCTGTGGATCCTCTTCGGGCTGATCGTGATTGCCGGCTTCCAGTACGTCTCGAAGCAGCACGCGCCGAGCGAAGTGGCCTACACCGAGTTCTCGCACCAGGTCGACGAGCATAACGTCGCGACGGTCGACATCGTCGAAGGGAAGATGGTCAGCGGCGAGTTCAAGACGCCGGTGCCCATCGCGCCCGACGGCCACGCCGTCAAGCAGTTCACGGTGCTGCTCCCGGTGGCAAATTCCGAAGCTGAAGTTCAGCGGATGAAAGGCGCCGGTGTCGTCATCAACGCCAAGCAGCCCAAGGAAAACCTGGTCGCGCTGCTGATTGCGATCTTGCCGTGGGCCGCGCTGATCCTCCTGTACTGGTTCATCTTCCGGCAGATGCAGGCCGGCGGCAATCGCGCCTTCTCGTTTGGCAAGTCGAAAGCGAAACTGCTGACCGGCGATACGCCGAAGATCACCTTCGCCGACGTCGCTGGCGCGGACGAGGCCAAGGTCGAATTGCAGGAAGTCATCGAGTTCCTCAAGGATCCACAGAAGTTCACCCGCCTCGGCGGCCGCTTGCCGAAAGGCGCATTGCTGGTTGGCCCCCCGGGTACCGGCAAGACGCTGCTCGCCAAGGCCGTTGCTGGCGAAGCCGGACGCCCGTTC
>JBEPVV010000146.1:0-5538 GCA_041690795.1 Gemmatimonadota bacterium
ATGCGGCACTGCGCTGGCGCTTACCGAGCGACTGGGTCGGGAATATCTCACTCCGTACGGCCTGCCGGCGACCGCACCAGACCTTGGCTGCTACAACGATGTGCTCGACGCATTCGAGCGACGGCTCGACTGGCATGCACGTGGCCTGCGGCAGGAACTGCACGCGCTCAAGCACCGGCTCGCCGTCGCGCTCGGTTTCGCCGACTGACCTATCTTTGACCATGGCCGGCCCCACTTCGGACAGCACCGTCACGCGCGTGGAACAGGCGCTCGCACCGCGTTTCCGGCTCGATCAGCTGATCGCGTCTTCGGCCGAACGCCTGCTCTTCTACGGCTTTGATACGCTGCTCCGGCGCAGCGTCTCGATTCGCGTCAACGTGGGCGGAGGCGAAGCGCTCAGGCGCTGGTTCGTCAAGGAAGCCGAAGCACTGGGGCGTCTCGATCATCCGGCCATTCGCCACGTGTACGAAGCGGGTATCACCGGTGACATCGCCTATCGGGTCGGCAACTGGATCGACGGTGAGAGCCTCGCCGACGCCATCCTGCGCGGTCCGCGTCCGATTCCCACGGTGCACGTGCTGGCGCGCGACCTGCTTGGCGCCCTCGAGCACGCGCACGCGCGCGGCATCGTCGTGCGCCGGATCGTGCCCGCGGGACTGCTGTTGACGATGTCCGGACGCGGCTGCGTCACCGATCTGCGATTCTGTAACCTCACGCTCCCGGAGATTCCGCCGTCCGAATCGCCGAGCGGCACGCAGTTCCTTGCGCCAGAGGTCCGTTCGGGACTCGCCGGCGATCCCACCAGCGACATCTACACCGCGGGCGCGATTCTTTACTACAGCGTGACCGGCGTCGTCCCGCCGCTCGACACCCGTGAGCTGGTGCCGCCGCGAGCGATCCGTTCCATCGTCCCCGCGGCCCTCGAGCGCGTCATCCAGCGCGCGCTCGATCCCGAGCCGCGTCGCCGGTATCTCACGGCGATCGAAATGCTGGAAGACTTCACCAGCGACGCGGGGACGTTCGAGACCCCGATCGTGAGCCTCACGCCGATGCCTGGCGAGCTGGGCGAAGGTGCACCGTGGGAATCGAGGTTGCGCCGCGCGCTCGGCGACGACTACGAATTGCTCGCACCGCTGGGACAGGGTGGCTTTGGGCGCGTTTATCGCGTCCGCGACCTCCATCTCGAGCGGGAAGTTGCGCTCAAGGTCCTGCACCCCCACCTCACCCAGGACGCGGCAACGGTCGAGCGCTTTCGGCGCGAGGCCCAGCTTGCCGCGCGCCTCACCCATCCGAACATCGTCAACATCTACGACATCGCCGGTCGTTCGGGGTTGCTGTGGTACACCATGGAGATCGTCGACGGCCCCAACCTCGGCCAGCTCGTCGACGTCGAGGGCCCGCTGCCGGTCGAGCGCGTGCTGCGGCTGCTGCGCGAAGCGCTCTCGGCGCTCGGGCATGCGCATTCGCTCAGCCTGGTACACCGCGACATCAAGCCGGAGAACATGCTGCTGGAAGAGGACGGATCGCTGCGCATCACCGACTTCGGGCTGGCGCTGGCGCTGCGTGGCGCGGGACGCTTCGGAGGCGCGACGTCGCAGAGCGGCACGCCGCAATTCGCATCGCCCGAGCAGCTCCTCGGCGAGCGTGTCGACCAGCGGACCGATCTCTATTCGCTGGCTGCGGTGGCCTGCTTCGCGTTACTCGGCAGGCCGCCCTTCGCCGGCGGCACGGTCGAGCAGATCCTCGCGAAGCAGACCAGCGATGTGCTGCCCGACCTCACCGCTGAACGCCCCGACGTTCCCGAAGCACTGGCCGCCGTACTTGCGCGGGCGTTGCGAAACGAGGTCGATGCGCGCTGGACATCCGCCGGCGAATTCCGCAGCGCCATCGAAGAAGCGGTGCAGAAAGGCCTGCGTAAAAAGGGAAGCGAGCTGGCGAGATTGGCCGCGAAAATTTTGGGAGCGTGACCGGTTACTTGTGCCGGTAGACGACTCGCCCGCGCGTCAGGTCATATGGTGACAGCACGACGCTCACACGATCACCTTCGAGCACCCGGATCTTGAACTTGGACATCTTGCCGGCTGCGTAGGCGAGAATGGTATGACCGTTATCCAGCAGCACCCGGTAGTTGCGGTCCGGGAGCACTTCCTGGACGACGCCCTCCATTTCAATGCCTTCTTCCTTCGCCATCCATACTCCGGTTCCGGGATTCGTCGCAGGCCCGAAGCGCGCGGGCTCGACGGGCAGCAATCTGCGGCCCCGCGCGGGCGCGCGCAACAGCGGACGCTAGGCGGCCTCGACCAGTGCGGCCCGCAATCCAGCCATTTCTCCTTCGACCAGATCGACCAGGTCACCGATCATCGCCGGCGCGAACGACAGCTCCACCCCGGCAGCACGGTAGAGCTCGGGAAGCGGCAGCGTCGCCCCCAAAGCCAGGAACCGGCGGTACGAGGCAACGGCGCGGTCGGGATCGCGCCGGGCGTTGCGCCAGACCTGCAGGGCGCCGATCTGGGCGATGCCGTACTCGATGTAGTAGAACGGGTACAGGAAGATATGGAGCTGGCGGTACCAGCGTGCTACCCGCTCTTCCGTGAGTCCGCTCCAGTCGATCCCCGGCTCGAAGCGAGCGCGCAACGCCAGCCATCGCAGGTCGCGCGCGTCGCGGTCGCGCCCTTCTGGATGGGTGTAGATCCAGCTCTGAAACGCGTCGACCGAGGCGATGTGTGCCAGCGAGAGCAGCGAATCTTCCAGATGTTCCAGTCGCGTCGACATTGCATCGAACGCACCGTAGTAACCGGTTGGTCGCTCCAGGTGCGGCGCCGCCAGCAGTTCCATCGACATCGATGCCAACTCCGCGGACTCCGCCCCAGGATGGCGCTGCCAGATGAACGGATGCTCGTGCGATGCGAATGCGTGGAAGCAGTGACCGGCCTCGTGCAGCAGGGTGGTCACGTCTTCCGCCACGCCGGCGGCGTTCATGAAGACGAATGGCCGGCCGCGCGCGTGGAGGGTGTCGCAGTAGCCACCAGGCGCCTTCCCCGGCCGCGACTCGAGGTCGAGCAACCCTTCCTGCATCATCGTGCGGAACTGCCCGCCCAGCGCGGGGTCGACCGCGGTGAACATCCGCGCGGCCGTCTGCTGCAACTGGTCGACATCCTGGTACGGCACCGGCGACGTCGCCCGCCACGGGTCGACGGCGATATCCCACGGGCGCAACGCCGGCACGCCGAGCCGCTGCCGCCGATGCTCCAGCGTGCGCAGCGTGGCCGGCACGACCTTGTCTTCGATGGCGTGGTGCAGTTGCTCGCAGTCCCGCGGCGAGTAATCGAAACGGCACTTCGCCGCGAACACATAGTCCTGGTAATCGCAGAAGCCGGCATTGCGCGCCATCGTTTCGCGCAGCTCGACCATCCGGTCGAACAGTGTTGCGAGTTCGTCGTGCGCCGCAACGTACGGCTGGTTGGCCGCGCGCCACGCCGCTTCGCGCACACTGCGGTCGTGACTCTTGAGGAAGGGCGACAGACGGGGCAACGGCACCTTTTCGCCGGCCCAGTCCGCCGTCATCGTCCCGGTGATCTGCTGGTACTGCGCAGCCAGTCCCTCGGCTTCGGAGACGAGGGGCACGTTCGCTTCGCGGAAAATCTCGATCGCGCAACGAAAACGGCTCAACGCCGTCTGCAAGTCGGGGCGATCGCTGCCGATGGCCACGAACCGCTTGGCCAGGGCAACTTCGGCTTCTTCCATCTGCGGCAGCACTTCGGTCGAAAAGCGCAGGTGCGCGGCCTTTTTCTCTGCGTTGGCCGTGTCGCTGGTGTAGGCGATCATTGCCAGCGACGCGGCCTCGGTCACGAGTTCGTCGAGCCGCGACCAGCGCGCCAGCCAGGACTCGACGTTGGTGGCATCAACCGCTTCGACCTCGAGTTCCCGGTAGTGCGGCGCCAGCGTCTCCCAGGTCGCATCGGCAAAGCCGGCGCTCGACGCAGGAAGGTGCAATGGGTTCATGGTAGAGGAACCTAGCAATGCCGACTCACGCCGCAGGTTCAACAGCGACGGGCGGACGCACATGATAAAACGCGCCCCAGCTGACTGCAGTCACCACCAGTCCTCCCAATATGAATGGCGACCCGATGCCGATCTGCTGAAAGGCAATCGTTCCGACGATCGGCGCGACCACGCGCGCGATCCCGGCAAATGTCTGGGCCACTCCCATGGTGGTGCCGAGTTCGGCCGGATCGGTGGCGTGCGAAAGCAGCGAAGTGACCGCAGGAAACATCAAGGCAGTTCCGATCGGGACGAAGGGGATCACAACGGCCAGCGCCCACACGGAAGGCGCCAGCGGGTAGAGAAACAGGCCAATCGCCAGGATCACGGTTCCTGCCCGGAGCGCTCCGGTTTCACCCAGGCGTTCGACGACCGGGCCAAGCAGCAAGGACCGCATCACCAGGGCGAGCAGCCCGGAGTACGCAAAAAAGTAACCAATCGTCTTTTCGTTGACGCCGAACCGGGCTCCCAGCCAGAGTGCGAGCACGCTGGTGAGCAGCGAGAAGGCGAGCATGCCCGCGCTGTAAATCCAGATCAACCGTTCCGCTTGGCCGCCCCGATTCTTCAGCACCATCCATGCCGCGTGCCAGACGGGGCGCCGCTTGGCGGCAGACGGAACCGAGCCCTGTCGCGACTCCGGCAGCCAGACCCAGGCGGCGATAACGTTCAGGAAACAGAGGCCCGCGGCAAAGAAACCCGGTGCTTCCCGCCCGAAATGCGAGGCCAGAGACCCGATGGCTGGCCCGATCATCACTCCCGCGCTGGTCGCAGCCGAAAGCCACCCCAGCGCCCGGGCGCGGTGCTCCCTGGGGACGGTGTCGGACACATACGCCTGCGCCACCCCGGTCGTGCCTCCCCCAGCACCTTGCACGATGCGAGACAGGAAGAGGAGCCACAGCGCGTCGGCCAGGCCGAAGACCATGTACGCCATGGCCGACGCGAACAGCCCGACCATCAGCGCCGGGCGGCGCCCATAGCGGTCAGAGAACCGCCCCCAGAGCGGCGACGCCACCAGCTGCGCGATCGAGAAGGAAGCGATCATCCAGCCTACGGTCTCCGGCGTGCCGTGCAACTTGAGCGCGTAGAATGGCAGCAACGGGAGCACCATGGCAAAGCCGAGCATGTCGATGAAATTGACGCCGATCAGCACGCTCAACTGGCGCAGCTGAACGCCCTTGCTGTGGCTGGCTGGCGTCGTCACGTGAAGCCCCGGCTGCGTTCGGCCATGAGGAAGGCGCCGGTGCTCAGCACGGTGAGCGCCACGCCGTACGCCGCTGCCACACCCAGATCGCCTTGCCGTATTGCACCAAGAATCTCCAGGGACACCGGACGCGTGTCGTAGTGCTCGTCATGATGCGGCAGATGTCCCTTGATCGGCGGCACGTCGACCGGCGCCGGCAAATAATCGATGACTGCATCCAGCAACGCTTGCACGCCCTTGTTCTTGAAGGACGCGCCGCACAGCACGGGAATCATCTTGCCAGTAACCGTCGCCGT
>JBEPVV010000147.1:0-5457 GCA_041690795.1 Gemmatimonadota bacterium
GCTCTCGCCGGCGCCTGTAACCAGCCCTGCAGCCGGGAATCCTCGCATTGCGAAAGTCTGGATCGGAGCGGGCAAGCGAGACGAGGCGACGGTGGCTGATTTCGTGGCGGTGCTGGTGCGCGAGGTGGGGCTGGAGCGCTCGCGGATCGGTCGGATCGAACTGCGCGACACCTTCGCGCTGGTCGAAGTCCCCGCGGACGAGGCGGAGGCGATCGCGCTTCGACTGGGTGGTGTGACGATCCGGAAGCGGAAGCTGACGGCGAGGGTCGATCGAGGGCGCGACGCCGGACCCCGTGGTGCCAGGCCGCCCAGCCGGGGTGGCGCATCGCGGTGACGCCGGGCCCTTAAACGCCGACGAGCCGCCCAGCGGGGCGGCCCGTAAGTCCTGCAGTGGACTGGCGAAGCTTACTTGGCCTTGTTGACGAGATCCTTGAGACCCTTGCCCGGACGGAACGCCGGAACCTTGGACGCCTTGATCTTGATCGTGGCGCCGGTCTGCGGATTGCGCCCTTCACGGGCAGCGCGCTTGCGGACTTCGAAGTTGCCGAAGCCAGTGATGGCGATGGCTCCGCCCTTCTTCAGCTCGCGGGCCAGCAGGCCTTCGGTCGAGAAGAAGAGGTCGACGATATCGCCGGCATCCGCCTTCGAGGTTTCGCGGGCCTTCGCGACCGCCTCGATGAGCTCCATCTTGTTCATGCGTGACTCCTGGGTTTGACTGTGGCACTGATCGAGGGCCGGACGGCCCCGACTCGCGAGAATATGGGACTTGTGCGCGCAAGTCCGCAAGATGCTTGGCATTCCCGGGCGCACGCCGCTGCATCCCGCACGGCTGGCGGATTCCCGGCTGGCACCCCTTGACGGATCGGCCATGACCCTCCACAACCGGCCCGGGCGGATCGAAGTTGTCGCTGGCGTGATGTTCAGCGGCAAGAGCGAAGAACTCATCCGGCGAGTGCGCCGCTCGCTGATCGCGAAGCATCGCGTGCGCGTCTTCAAGTCGCATCTCGACGAGCGATACGACGGCGTCTACCGCGTTTCGAGCCACACCGGCGTGTCGGTCGAGGCCGAACCGGTCGATCGCGCCGACGAAATTCTGCGCGCAGTGGGCGAGCCCGGCGACATCGATGTGGTCGCCGTGGACGAAGCGCAGTTTCTCGATGTGGGGATCGTCGAAGTGGCAACGCACCTCTCCGAGCGCGGCGTGCGGGTGATCCTCGCCGGCACCGACACCGACTTTCGCGGCGAGCCCTTCGGCATGATGGGACACCTGATGGCGATCGCCGAAGAGGTCACCAAGCTCCAGGCGATCTGCGTCCTCTGCGGCGATCTCGCCTGCCGCAACCAGCGGCTCGTGGACGGCCGGCCAGCACGGTGGGACTCGCCAGTCGTGATGGTCGGCGGAGGCGAAAGCTACGAGGCGCGCTGCCGCCGATGCTTCCGCATCCCCCGTCACGATGAGGACCAGGTCGCGTTGCTCTGATGCGGGTGATCGCGCTTACCGGGTCGGTCGCCGCCGGCAAAACCACTGTTGACGCGCTTTTCCGGGGATGGGGCGCAACGGTCATCGATGCCGATTCACTGGTGCGCGCGATGCAGCGACGCGGGCAGCCGGTATTCGATGCCATCGTCGAAGCGTTCGGCGCCGTTGTGGTCGACAGCGACGGCGAACTCGATCGCGCGCGCCTCCGACGTATCGTACTCGACGATCCCGTGCAGCGCCGCCGCCTCGAAGCAATCGTGCACCCCGTTGTCGACGCGCAACGTCGGGCACTCGTCGCCGCGTCCGCTGTCCGGGGCGATGCGCTAGCGATCGTCGACATTCCGCTGCTGTTTGAGGCCGGACATCCCGACGAATTCGATCGCATCATCGTCGTCGACGCGCCGGTTGCGGAGCGACGCCGTCGGCTGATCGCCGATCGCGGACTAGCCCCGGCCGACGCCGACGCGCTCATCGCATCGCAGCTGCCGTCGGCGCAGCAACGCGAGCGGGCGACCTGGGTGATCGACAACGACGGCGATCGCGCAACGCTCGCGCAGCGGACGCGTGATGTGTGGAACGCATTGCAGGCGTGATCGCGCACGTCTGGGACGATGCGGTGCCGCGACCTGCGTGGCAGCAGATGGCAATCGATCGCGTGCTCGCCGACGGCGCGGCGACCACCGGGATCATCGTCTACCGGATCTATCGATGGCAGACCGGCAGCGTCTCGTTCGGCGCCAACGAATCGGCCCGCCGGACCTGGGACCGCGAACGGCTCGAACGCCTCCAGCTCCCTTGCGTCCGCCGGCCCACCGGGGGGCGAGGCGTCTGGCATGACCCGGCTGACCTGACCTACGCCGTGACCGCGCCGGTCAGTGCGTTTGGTACCCTCCGTCTCGCATATCGCAGCATTCACGAACGCCTCGCTGTGGCCCTTCGCACGCTCGGCCTCGACGCCGAGCTCGCCGTGGCAGCACGCCGGCCGACCCTCGAGCCTGGATCGTGTTTCGATCTCGCGATCGGTGGAGAGGTGATGGCCGCAGGGCGAAAGACGATCGGCAGCGCACAGGCCCTCGTCGGCCCGGCCCTGCTGCAACACGGGGCTATCGCGCTGGCCGACCGGGCTTCGTCGCTGGCACGATTCCGGCTGGGCACCCAAGGAGAACCGCCGCCCAGTCCGACCGGAGAACTGGCCGCTGCCAGCCGCGTTGCAGACGGGTTGGTCACCGCCTGGCGGGACGCCGGCGCGGTCCCCCTGAGCGACGCGAAGATCGACAGCGCCATCCGCGACAGCAACAGGTATGCAACCCACTTTCTCGATCCGGACTGGACCTGGCGCCGATAGACGTGCAGCACCCACCGTTGAGGTCTCGATGATACGCCGCATTGCCATCGCTGCACTCGTGTCCAGCATCACCCTCATGCCCGCAGCCTCGGGGCAGCGTCCGCCGCTCCATCCCACGCTGGTGTATGCGCTCGGACAGGAAGCCACGCTTCCGCTACCGATCGTCGGTCCCGAGACCGACGCCAACACCGCCGTCGCCGACCAGCTCTTCCTTCACCTCGCCGTCCTCGGCCCGTCGCTCCGAGCGGCTGGCGACAACGTCCTCGTCCCGTCGCTGGCGCGCAGCTGGCGGCGCGTCGATCCGCGCACCGTCGTCTTCGAGCTCGACCCGCGCGCGCGCTGGCACGATGGCGTGCCGGTCACGGCGCACGATGTGGTCTTCAGCTGGAAGCTCGCCATCAGTCCGCTCTCCAAGGCCGACCAGTCGCGGGTCGAAAACATCGAATCAGTCGACGCCATCGACGAGCACAGCGTGCGCGTCCACTACAAGCGTCCGTCGACCGAACAGGTCTACGCCTTTGCCTATCTCATGCAGCCACTGCCGGCGCACCTGCTCGAGCGGATGGCGCCGGAAGCGATCAGCGCGTCGGCGTTCGCCGCGCATCCCGTGGGGGATGGACCGTTCCGCTTCGAGCGCCGGGTCCCCGGCCAGCTGATCGAACTTCGCGGTGACTCCACCTTCTTTCTCGGACGCCCCGGGATCGACCGCTTGATCATCCGCTACGTCGAGGATCCCGCGGCGCGGCTGACGCAATTCCTGACCGGCGAAACCGACGTCATCGACAACATCCCGGCGCCCTCGCTCCCCCAGGTGCAGACGCGGCATGACGCGCGGATCATCAGCGTCGCGTCGGGCGACCTCATCTCTGCCATGTTCAACACCCGGTCGTCCGCGGATAGCGCGCGGCCGCATCCGATCTTCAGCGACGCGCGCGTGCGTGAGGCGCTGACCCTCGCGCTCGACCGCGTCACCATCGCCCGCAATGCCTATGGTCCTGGCACCCTCGTTCCCGACGCCGCACAATCACAGGCATGGCAATGGATCACGCCGGGAAACCACGCGCCGTCTCATCAGGACGTCCTGGCGGCGAAGCGGTTGCTGAGCCAGGCCGGATGGGTCGACGCCAACGGCGACGGCATCCTCGACAAGAACGGCGTGCCGCTGCGCTTCACCATGATCTATCCGGCATCGAGCGCAGTCCGGCACGACATGGGGATCCAGATGCAGCAGATGTGGCGCGCCATCGGCGTGCAGGCCGATCTCGACCGCGTCGACATCTCGGTCTACACGGCCCGCCGCCAATCGGGGCGCTGGGACATGGAGATCAACAAGGTCACACAGGATCCGACGCCGAGCTCGCTGGTGCAGAGCTGGTCGTGCGCTTCGGCGGGAAAGAGCCCGACCAGCAACGTCGGTCGCTGGTGCGACACGACCTTCGATCGGCTGGTGGCGACGGCGACGACGGCGAAGGATGCGGCGCCGCGATGGCGGGATGCTCTGGTGCGGATGATCGCCGCACGCCCCGCGATCTTTCTTGCTGCACCGCTCGCGGTGTTTGCCGTGCAAAGCCGCTACGACAACGTGACGCTCTGGCCCTCGCGTCCGTGGATCGCGCTGTGGCAATGGCGGGTGCGCCCCGCGGCGGCACTGCCCCGCGACCGCTGAGATGACGCGCTGGTTGCTGCGACGGAGCTTCGACGCGGCAGCCACCGCGATCGTGGCGATCGTCGTCACCGTGGTGCTCCTGCATATCCTCCCCGGTGACCCGCTCGCAGCACTCTTCGGCGAGCGCGTGCCTGACCAGGCGCAGGCCGCCCAACTGCGGGCGCTCTACGGCGCAGACCGTACCGTGCTGCAATCGGTAGTTGCGGTCTTCGCCGGACTGGCGCACGGCGACCTCGGGACATCGCTCAGCCAGCAGCGGCCCGTCGTCACCGTCCTCACCGAACGCCTCGGGCCGACCTTGCTGCTCGGGTCGCTCACCCTGCTGATCGACTTCACCCTGGGGCTGGCCCTCGGCGTCTGGTCGGCCCTGCATCCCGATTCGCTCCGGGCGCGTGCCCTCGGCGCGTTGACGCTGGTCGGCTACACCCTGCCATCCTTCGTGATCGGCATGCTGCTGATCTGGCTCTTCGCCGTGCGGCTTGCATGGCTGCCACCGGGTGGCATCGGCGACGTCCTGCTGTCGACCGACACCGACGGCGCGACGTTGCTGCTCGATCACCTCCGCCATCTCGTGCTGCCACTCGGTGCTATGGTAATCGCTACCATAGCGGTGCCGTTGCGTCAGCAGCGCGCCGCCGCGCTCGCGACTGTCGCGCAGCCGTGGGTGCTCGCTGCGCGGGCGCGGGGCGTCTCGCCGGCGACCATAGCGTGGCGACACTGCTGGCGCCCGGCGCTCACTCCGATCGTCACGCTGCTCGGGCTCTGGCTGCCGATGCTGGTTGGCGGCGCCGTATTTGTCGAGTACGTCTTCGACTGGCCCGGCGTGGGACTCCTCCTTGCGCACGCCACGACCGATCGCGACATCCCGCTGGTGATCGGCGCGGGCATCGTGCTCATCGTCGCGGTGCAGGCAGGATCGCTGGTGGCTGATCTGCTCTATCAGGTGGTCGACACGGTGCAGCGGGC
>JBEPVV010000148.1:0-5450 GCA_041690795.1 Gemmatimonadota bacterium
CCCTCGACACGGCGACGCTCACCCGTCTGGTCCGGTGCGCAGCAGACCAGGAGATGACGCCGCTGGTCGAGGCACACTCGCACGAGGAAATCGATCGCGCGGTGGATGCCGGGGCGGTGGTGATCGGGGTGAACGCGAGAGACCTCGATACCATGGCGATCGACGTTCCTGCCGCGTGGGGGCAGCTGCGTCACGTGCCGCGGCAGTGCATTGCCGTCGCAGAAAGCGGCATGGCGACTGTCGCGGATGTGAATGCCGCCGCCGATGCCGGCGCCGATGCGGTGCTGGTCGGATCGGCACTGGCAGCAAGCGTCGATCCAGCGGCGCACGCGAGAGCATTGAGCGAGGCGTTGCGACGTGTCGGTTGAGGTCAAGATCTGCGGCCTGACGCGACCGGACGATGCGGCCTTCGCGGCAGCGCAGGGCGCGTGGCGACTGGGCGTCGTCTTCGCCGCCGGCCCTAGGCAACTATCGATCGAGGCGGCGCGCGATATTGTGAGCGCCGCCGGTGGTGTCGCCGTGGTTGGCGTGTTCGACACGACGCCGGTCGGCGTCGTCGTCGACACCGCGCTGGCCTGCGGCCTGTCTGGTGTGCAACTGCACGGCGACTATGGCGCCGACGATGTCGCGGCGTTGCGAGCGCACCAGCTCGAGACCTGGTGCGTCGTCCCGATTGATGCGCATATGCACCTGGCCGCCGTGTTCCGTGGTGTTCCGTCCGGCGCTGACGCAATAGTGGTCGAGGCCCGCATCGCCGGCGGAAGTGGCGGAAAGGGAATTCCGATTCCCCTCGCACTGGCGCGCACGGCGCGCATTGCCGCGCATGACCGGCGTTTCGTGCTTGCCGGTGGCCTCCACGCCGGGAACGTCGCGGAGGCGATCCGGGTCGTCGGACCGGACGTTGTCGATGTAAGTTCCGGCACGGAATCATCCCCGGGAATCAAGGATCGCGCGCGACTCGCCCGTTTTCTGGAGAACGTCCTTGTTGCACGTGCTTCCGCCTGAAACTGCCATTGCCGGGCGCTTCGGACCGTATGGCGGTCGCTACGTCCCCGAAACGCTCGTTGCCGCGCTCGACGATCTCACCGATCTGTACGACGCGCTGCGCGTCGATCCGGAATTCTGGCAGGAATACGACCAGTTGCTCCAGGACGTCGTGGGCCGCCCGTCTCGCCTGTCCGAAGCGCCGCGGCTGAGCGAAGCGGTTGGTGCCCGGGTGCTGCTCAAGCGCGAAGATCTCAACCACACCGGCGCCCACAAGATCAACAACGCGATCGGCCAGGCGTTGCTGGCAGTGCGCATGGGCAAGCAGCGCATCATCGCCGAGACCGGCGCGGGGCAGCACGGAGTGGCGACGGCGACCGTCTGCGCGCGCTTTGGTCTCGAGTGCGTGGTGTACATGGGCGAGGAGGACGTCGCTCGCCAGGCGCTGAATGTCTACCGCATGCGCCTGCTCGGCGCGACCGTCGTACCGGTGTCGTCCGGCACACGGACGCTGAAGGATGCGACGAACGAAGCGCTGCGTGACTGGGTGACCAACGTGCCGACCACCCACTACATCATCGGCTCCGTGGTCGGCCCGGATCCGTTTCCGCGAATGGTGCGGGACTTCCAGTCGGTGATCGGCGTCGAAGCGCGCGCGCAGGTGCTCGAACGAATCGGCTCGCTGCCGTCGACCGTCGTCGCGTGCGTGGGCGGCGGATCGAACGCGATGGGAATTTTCGCCGGCTTCCTCGGCGATGACGTGCAGCTGGTCGGCGTCGAAGCCGCTGGCGAGGGCATCGAGTCCGGCCGTCACAGTGCGACGCTCACGGCGGGGCGTCCTGGCGTGCTCCACGGTTCGATGTCGTACCTGCTCCAGGACGGCGACGGCCAGGTCCTTCCCGCGCACTCGATCTCGGCAGGTCTCGACTACCCTGGCGTGGGACCGGAGCACAGTTGGCTGCACGATGGTCGCCGCGTCGAATACCATGCGATCAGCGACGCCGAAGCTCTGGACGCGTTCCGGACCATGGCACGACTCGAGGGGATCATTCCCGCGCTCGAGACGGCACACGCGATTGCCTGGATGCTGAAGTCCCGCGGCCGCTGGTCGGTCGATGAGGCCGTGCTGCTCTGCCTGAGTGGCCGGGGCGACAAGGATGTCGCACACGTTGCTGACCATACCGGAATGTTCGCGTGAGTTCGCGGCCGCCGGGGGCGCCGTCCACTGCCGATGCGCACGTGGTCGAGGAGTTGCTGCGCACGCTGGGCAAGGCTCAGCGCGCACTGCAGATGTACCTCCCGAACAATCCTGTCTACTTGCGCGCGGTCGAACAACTCGCCGACGCGTTCGGTCCGGTGTGGGGCGTCACTGGCCGCCTGGTCCTCGACATTCACGAGGACCACGTTACGTGGGAAGACGCAGTTGTCTACCGGCAACCACCCAAGTCCGAGGGTCTCGCCTGGCAGCTCTACAAGGACGGTCTTCGCAAGCTCACGCTCCTGCCCGGCGTCGAGACCGAAGAGATCCTCCGCTTCCTGCAGGTGGTCAACAGCGCCCGCATGCTGCCGGCCGATGCGAGCGACGACTTGCTTACGCTCCTCTGGGAGCAGGAGTTCGTGCTGATCTCGTATCTCTTCGTGGAAGTGCTGGGCGACGGGATCGAGTTTCTGCAGGAGAGCACGTTGCGCGATACGCCTCCGGCTCCGGCAGCGGGGGGAGCCCGTGCCGAAGTGGCCGACGCGAAGGACGCGCCCGAAGGCTCGGAGGACGCGGCCGGTGGCGGACACGGCCTCGTCGATCTGTCCGAGTTCGACGCGACGCCGTACTTCCTCGAGGACGCCGAGACGCGGCTGATTCGCAACGAGCTGGAAGAGGAGTATCGTCGCGACATTCGTGGGGCGGCGATCGATGCGCTGCTCGACATCCTCGAGTCGCAGCGCGACACCGACGTCCGGCGCGAAGCCATCGCATTGCTCGACGATATTCTGCCCGCACAACTGTCGACTGGCGGATTCAGCGCTGTCGCCCGCATCCTGCGCGAACTGCGCGTCATTTCCGCGCGCGCTCCCGGCCTCGACAAGGAGCTGCACACCGCGGTGCTGTCGTTCGAGGAACGGCTGTCGACGCCGGAAATCCTCGAGCAGCTCTTCCGCGTGCTCTCCGACAACGCGAACCGCCCGAGCGACGAAGACGTTGGCGAAGTGCTGCGCGAGCTGAAGCCGAGTGCGCTGCCGGCAGTGCTGACCCATCTGGGCCGGATCGCCGACCCGTCGGCGCGCCGGATCCTCGAATCCAGCGTCGAGTCGATCGCCCGCACGCAGCCGCAGGCGCTCGCCACGCTGCTGCGCGATGAACCGTCGGATGCGCTCGTACCGGCGATTTCCCTCTCCGCCAGGCTTGGCATGACGCAATTCGTACCGGCCATCATTCATCATCTCACCAACGGTGATGAAGTGGTGCGGATGACGGCGGTACGCGCGCTCGGTGAGTTCGGCACGCCGACTGCCGTGACAGCTCTCGAGACGGCGCTCCGCGATCCCGAGCGATCGGTACGACAACTGGCCCTCACGCTCCTGCTGCGACGGGGCGGATCGGGCGGCATGATCCGCGAGCTGGAGCAGCTGCTGTTCGACGGCGAAGATCATGGCTTCGAGCGCAGCGAGCGCCGGGCGATGTTCGAGGCGTTTGGCGAGCTGGCGGGCGAGAGTTCGATTCCGCGGCTTCGCGAGCTGCTGGAGCCCCGCGGGATGTTCCGGCGACGTGAACCGCCCGAGATTCGCGCCTGCGCCCTCTTCGCGCTGGGAAAGGTCCGCACCGTCGATTCACGGATGCTGGTCGATCGGTTCACCGGCGACAAGGAAGCGGTCGTGCGCAGCGCAGCCAACGCCGTGCTCCGGGACTGGATGCCATGACCACGCCGCCACTTCGCGACGACGCGTTGCTGCGACAGTCGGGTCGCTCGCTGCTGGTTTCGATTCATGGTGCGCAGCGCGCACTCAAGTTGTATCCGCTGGAAAATGCGGCCGTGCAGCGTGCGCTCGATGAACTGGTCGGCACGGCGGTCGCGCTCTGCAGCCTCGAGGGTGTGGTCGAAATCAAGTTGTCCGGTGATTTCATCTTCATCAACCAGACGCGCTTGCGCCTTGGCCTCGACAACTTCGCGGCGTTCAGCGGTTTCGTGTCGCTGATGAAGAACTCGGGCGTCGGCCTGCTGCGCATCGAGGATGGCATTACCCGCCGCGAGTTCCAGGCGTTCCTCTCGATGATCGGCACGCTGCCGACCGATCTCTCGCCGGAGGAGCGGCTCGACCTGCTGCAGCAGCTGATGCAACAGGCGGAGATTGTCCGTCTGGCGGTGGGGCCCACTGCGGAGTGGGGCGCCAACGCAGAGAGCGCGGGCGATCGCGACGAGGGGCTCGAACGCGCCAAGCGGACGTACGCGCACGGGGTTGCCGTCGCGCGGGACGTGGTGTCTGGTGTGCGCATGGGCCGGATGCCCAGCACCCGGCGGCTCAAGCGCGCGATTCAGGGGATCGTCGACCAGGTGATGGAGAACGAGCTGTCGATCACCGGCCTGACCACGTTGCGGGAGTACGACGAGTACACGTTCACGCACTCGGTCAACGTCTGCATCTTCGCCGTGGCACTTGGGAAGCGCCTCGGGTTCGAGCGGCTCCAGCTCTACGACCTCGGCCTCGCGGCGCTCCTTCACGACATCGGCAAGGCGCGCCTCGACCAGGACCTGCTCAACAAGAGCACAGCGCTTGACGATGCCGAGTGGCGGGCGATGCAGGCGCATCCGTGGCTGGGCACGCTCACACTCTTCAAGATGCGCGAAGGCGAAGAACTCCCGTATCGCGCCATCCTCGCCGCGCACGAACACCACATGAAGGTCGACCTCAGCGGCTACCCTCGCCCGGTGCGGCCTCGACGTGTCGGGCTTTTTACCCGGCTGGTGTCGGTGGCCGATGGCTACGACGCGGCCACGACGAGGCGTGTCTACCAGAATGTGCCATGGGAAGCGGATGCGGTGCTCAAGGAGATGTGGTTCAATCCCGGGCGCGGATACGATCCGACGCTGGTCAAGGCGTTGATCAACCTGCTGGGGATCTATCCGGTCGGAACCTGCGTCATCCTCGACACGTTCGAGGTGGCGATCGTGTCGGGGCCGAGTCCCGACCCGGAACAGCTCCACCGTCCGCTGGTGCGTCTGGCAGTCGACCGGGATGGCTCGCGGATTCCGCCGCCGGGTCAACTGGTCGATCTCTCCATTCCCGCGGCCGACGGAACGTTCGCCCGCACCATCGTCAAGGTCACGTCGCCCGATCGGCATGGCCTGGTCGTCGGTGATTTCTTCATCTGAGTCGCGGCTGGCCCTGCAAAGGCGCCAGCGGCACCGCCGCCCGCGCCGCGCGCTTATGCCGGACTTCACCCCCGGGCATCCACCGCTCGCGATGTCGCGCGC
>JBEPVV010000149.1:0-5436 GCA_041690795.1 Gemmatimonadota bacterium
GTCAGATGTGTATAAGGAGACAGGGGTCGGTCAAGGCACGACGCGCGGCGCGGCACGCGACCTCCGACTGGATGGCGCTGGAGCGCCAACGCGGCATCTCGGTCACCTCCAGCGTGCTGCAGTTCGAGTATCTCGGCTATCAGGTCAACTTGCTCGATACCCCTGGCCACGCCGACTTTTCCGAGGACACCTACCGCACGCTGATCGCCGCCGACAGTGCGGTGATGCTGCTCGACAATCGCCGTGGCGTCGAAGAACGCACTCGCCAGCTCTTCGATGTCTGCCGCTTGCGCCGGATGCCGATTTTTACGTTCGTCAACAAGTGCGACCGACCCGGCGGCAATCCATTGCAGCTGGTGAGCGATGTCGAGCACGACCTCGGCCTCGGGATCTTTCCGGTGACGTGGCCGATCCAGACCAGTGCCGGTTTCGTGGGCGTTGCCGATCGGCGCCGCAACGAAGTGCTGTTGTTCGACAAGTCCGCCGATCATGGTGCGACACTGGTCGAGACCCGGCGGATGCCGCTCGACGACCCGCGCCTGGAAGTGCTGATCGGCGACGACGCACTGCGCACGCTGCGCGACGAACTGGAATTGCTCGATCATGCCGGGCACGCCTGGGACGAAGCGGCCGTGCTCGACGGCACGCTGTCGCCGATGTTCTTCGGGTCGGCGCTCTCCAACTTCGGCGTCGAACCATTTTTGCACGATTTCCTCGAGCACGCGCCGGGTCCGCTCCCGCGCGACGCGACGCCGGTGCCGGTGAGTCCCGACGACCCGGAGTTCACCGGCTTCGTGTTCAAGATCCAGGCAAACATGGACCCCAAGCACCGCGACCGCATCGCCTTCGTCCGCGTGTGCTCAGGGCACTTCCTGGCGGGGATGACGGTGCAGCTGGCGCGCACCGGTAAGCCGATGCGCCTGGCGCAACCACAGCAGTTTCTGGCGCGCGAGCGGATCGAGATCGACGAAGCGTGGCCGGGTGACGTTATCGGTATTCACGATCGTGGCACGCTGCGGGTGTCGGATTCGCTCTCGATCGCCGGTGACGTGGTGTTCACCGGAATTCCGCGGTTCGCACCGCAATACTTCGCGCGAGTGATGACCTCCGACCCGCTTCGCCGCAAGCACCTCGACACCGGCCTCCGACAGCTGGCCGAAGAGGGCGCCGTGCAGGTCTTCTACCAGGAATCGATCGCGGGCCCGGTGCCGATCGTGGGCGCCGTGGGGCTGCTGCAGTTCGATGTGCTGCTTTTCAGGCTGGAGAACGAATACGGCGCGCCCTGCAAGCTCGAGCCGCTGCCATTCAAGCTCGCGCGCTGGGTGCGCGGCAGCGACGTGGCGATCGATGCGCTGGTGGAAGGACGCTCGCGGCTGCGGCTGTACGATGCGAAGGGAAGCTCGATCCTCCTGTTCGAGGACGAGTGGGCGCTGCGTCACAGCCTGGAGAAGTCGGCCGGGCTGGAGTTCCTCGAGGTGGCCCCGTAATACCTCTGCGCGCTCACGAGCTGCAACTCAACTCGATCTCGCTCGCCCACTGCGGCGGCTTCGCCGCATAACGCTCGGCGCCAGACTGCTCGGTGAACGGTGCCCGCAGCACTCGCCGCAGCTCGTCGATGGTCGCGAAGTTGCCTGCCTGCGCCTGCACGATCGCCTCCTGCGCCATCCAGTTCCGCAGCACGTAGCAGGGATTGGCGCGCAGCATCCGCTCGTGGCGCACGACTTCGTTCGAATGCTCGCGCAGCAACCGCAGCGTGTACCGCGCCAGCCACGCGTCGACGCGGGCCGGGTTCGCCACTTCGTTACGTACCTCCGATTCGCCACCTCGCACACGCACGTCGTCCGCAGGCGTGTAGCGCGAGAGCGCGCGAAAGAAGCGGGTGTAGTCGGTGCGCGTGTCGTGAAGCATTCCCAGCAGGTCGGCGACCAGCATCACGTCGCCCTCTTCCTCGGTCAGCAGGCCCAGCTTGGCGCGCATCAGGCGGTCCATCTCCGCCTCGAAGGTGCCACGATACGATTCCAGGGCGGCCAGTGCCTCGGTTTCGGTCACCAGCGTCTGCAGCGCTTCGCCAAGTCGCGCGCAGTTCCAGAGCCCGACACGCGGCTGCTGATCGAAGGCGTAGCGACCCGCGGGATCGGAGTGATTGGGAATGAAGCCGCGATCGTAGCCGTCCATCCACGCAAAGGGACCGTAATCGAGCGTGATGCCCAGGATCGACATGTTGTCGGTGTTCATGACGCCGTGCGTGAACCCCACCGCGGTCCAGTGCGCCATCAGGCGCGCCGTGCGATCGACCACTTCGCGATACCACGCTGCGTAGCGCTCGGCCGCGGGCAGCGTCAGCAGGTGAGTGAAGTGCAGATCGATCACGTAGTCGGCGAGCTGGCGTAATTCGGCGTGCTGCTCGCGTGCGGCAAAGACCTGGAACGATCCGAAGCGCACGTGCGTCGGCGCCATGCGCGTGAGCACGGCGGCGGTCTCCGTCTGTTCGCGATAGACCGGCGCATCGCTGGCGACGATCGCCAGCGAGCGGGTGCTGGGGATGCCGAGTCCGTGCATCGCTTCGGCCCCGAGATACTCGCGAATGGTCGAGCGGAGGACGGCGCGCCCGTCGCCCATGCGGGAGAAGCGAGTCATCCCGGCGCCCTTCAGCTGGAGGTCCCAGCGCTCATGCCGACGGTTGACGACCTCGCCGAGGAGGATGGCGCGACCGTCGCCCAGCTGGGGGACCCAGACGCCAAACTGGTGGCCGGCGTAGAGCGCCGCCACGGGATCGGTCCCCGGCAGCATGATATTTCCCGCCAGAAAGTCGACCAGCTCGCGGCGACCAGCCTCGGCGGGGTCGAGGTCGATCAGGTCGGCGGCATCGGGATTGAAGGCCGCCAGCACCGTGGCCGGCAGCGACGTCGGCTCCACGCGATGGTGGAACAGGGCGGGGAGCCGCGCGTAGGAGTTATCCCAGCGCAGGTCTTCGAGGCGTCGTGACACCTCCAAAGGTATCCCGGACGGTGAAACCTCCCGGCCCGAGGTTACGTTTAGTAATGAAACACATTCATGGGGGCCGGTCCGCGCCGGCAGGAGCAGGGTCATGACGCCGAAATACTGGGCAGGGATCGTGGCGGCAATGCTGGCGATCTTCGCCGTGGGGATGCTGGTGGCCAAGGGGGTGCAGCGGGGTCGCGATTTCGTCACCGCGTCGTTTCCGATGGCGCTGGGGATGCTGAAGGACGGTTTCCGTCTCGACGGCAACTCGATCGCCGACGTGCAGCAGATGCAGTTCATGCGCTCGTCGCCCGGCAACGTCGACTCGGCGGTGCTGACGATCAAGCTTCACGGCGACGTCAGTGCCGACAAGTTCGATCACTGCGCGTTGCGCGCCATCAACGCCCAGCCGATCAGCAGCCGCACCCGCTTCGAATGCACGTCCAGCGCGGATTCAGCCGAGCTCAATCTCAAGCCGTTCGGCCATGTGGTGGTGCTGCCGGCCGGCCGCGACGTCACGCTCTTCATTCCCGAGGATGACCTCGACGACGTGGCGCAGCACGCGTACCGCGGCACCGGTTCCGGCGATTCGGGCGACATCAGCATTTCGGCGACCGAGGGCCACTTCTCGATGACGGTCAACGGCAAGGAGCTGGTTCGTGCCGGCGGCGACTCGAATGGTGGCAGCTTCGTCATTCGCGGCGCCAACGGGCGCCCGATCGTGGAGATCCACGGCGACAGCGCGGGCGGCTCGGTCAAGGTCACCGATGGCGACGGCAAGACCCGGGTCAATATCCATGGAACGTCGAGCAGCAAGCATGGAGACAACGACTAGCGGGTCATCCTGGCGGTGATCTCGCACGGAGAGGGAAGGGGCGTTCGGCTAGATTTGCCGCGACGCCCTTTTTCGTTCATGACTCACGACCGAAGACTATGACACCCTGCCCGTGGCACTGATCTCCGCCAGCGACCTCGCCGTCATCTTCGGCGCCGATACCCTCTTTTCCGACGTCACCTTCAAGATCGAGAGCGGGGAGCGCTGGGGGATCGTCGGCCGCAACGGCACTGGCAAGACCACGCTGATGCAGCTGATCACCGGCGAGCGTGAGCCCGACCGGGGTGTGGTCGCGCGCGCGACCGGAACGCGGATGGCGGTGATGGATCAGTATCGCGATTTCGGATCGGCGCTGACGGTGTGGGACGCGGCCGCGCGCGGCTTCGCCGACCTGCTGCAACTGGAGCACGATCTCGCCGCGCAGGCGCACGCGATGGGTGACGCCGGCGACAACGTCACGCCCGCGATGCTCGACCGTTACTCGCACGACCTCGAGCGCTTCGAGCATGCGGGCGGGTACGCGGCGTCGGCGCGCGTCGATGCGGTGCTGCTGGGCCTGGGATTCGATCCGGTTGCGGCGCGCACGGCGTCGGTGGTCACGCTCTCGGGCGGAGAGCGCGGTCGCCTTGCACTGGCCGGCCAGCTCGCCGCGCCGGCCGACCTGCTGATACTCGACGAACCGACCAACCACCTCGACCTCGCCACCGCGCGCTGGCTCGAGGCGTACCTGCACGACATCGACGAAGCGGTGCTGCTGATTTCGCACGATCGCGCCTTCCTCGATGCGGTGGTCGATCACGTCCTGCACTTCGAGGGCGGCACGGTCAATTCCTATGAAGGGAACTATCAGCGCTTTGTCGCGCAGCGGATGGAGCGGCGGATGGCGCTCGCGCGCCAGGTGAAGAAGCAGGAATCGCGGGTGGCCGCCGAAGAGGATTTCATTCGCCGCAACATCGCCGGACAGAAATCGAGCCAGGCGAAAGGGCGGCGACGCCGGCTCGAGCGGATGCCTCGCCTGTCGGCGCCGCCCGGTGCAGACGGCACGATGGCAGTGGCGTTCGCGGCCGGCGAGCGCGGCGGCGACCAGGTGCTGGTGACCGACAAGCTTGAAGTGAGGATCGGCGACCGGCAGCTGCTGAACCCGTGGTCGGGCGTGCTGCGCCGGGGCGACGTGGTCGGGCTGATCGGCTCGAACGGCGCGGGGAAATCGACGCTGCTCAAGACGCTGATCGGCGAGCGGCCGGCCGACGGGGGCAGCGTGCGCCTGATGCCATCGATTTCGCTCGCCTACTATCGCCAGGATCTCGGCGACGTCGATCCCGCCGTGTCGCTCTACGACTTGATCGCCGCCCGGCGTCCGATGTGGAATCGCGGCCAGATCCAGGGGCATCTCGGGCGGTTCGACTTCTCGGGTGGCGAAGTGCTGCGTCGGGCCGGTTCGCTCTCGGGTGGCGAGCGGGCGCGGGTGGCGCTAGCGTTGATGATGCTCAGTGACGCGAACCTGCTCGTCTTTGATGAACCGACCAACCACCTCGACGTCGAATCGATCGAGGCACTGGAAGATGCGCTGGAAAGCTATGAAGGCACGGTGGTGCTGGTCACCCACGATCGCGCGTTGC
>JBEPVV010000150.1:0-5408 GCA_041690795.1 Gemmatimonadota bacterium
GTTGCGCCAGCGAGCGGGGTGGGGTGCACGAGGGCCCGCCCGATCCCGCCCTTGACGAGCCGGGCCGCTCGGCCACCCCCGCCGCGCGCCGCGGCGCCCAATGGGGGGGGGCGGCCAGCGACCGTGATCCGGGCCCGCACCGTCGGGAATTCGTTGGAAACGGGGGCGAGCGTCGGCAACGCGCGGAGTCGCGCCGTCCGCTGATGCAGACGCTCGAGTTCATGCTGGCACTGCTCGCACGAGGAGAAGTGATGGCTGGCCTCGGCCATTCCCGGTTCGCTCCGGTCGGCGTCGCGGAGGGCCAGCAGCTGATCCATCGTCAGATGGCTCATGCCAGCGCCTCCTCGCCCAGCCAGGTCCGGAGCCGGGAGTGGGCCCGGGCGAGCTGCGACTTGGAGAACGACACCGTTTTCCCCATCTGGCCAGCGATCTCTTCGTGGGTGTAACCCTCTACGTCGTGCAGCCAGACCACCGCGCGTGACATGTCCGAAAGTCGCGCCATCGCCGTTTCGAGGTCCATGCGCAGCGCGGGTGACGAGTGCCGCGACGGGGCGATCTCATCGTTGAGCTCGTCGGTGTCGCGGTACTTGTTTCGGCGGAGCCGCATCAGTGCCTTGCTTGACGCAACGCTCCTGATCCAGCCCCATATGGAGCCATCACCACGGTAGTTGCGGATACTACGACACACTTCAAAGAAGGTCTCCTGAAGGATGTCTTCCGCGTCCTCCGTCGTGCGGCAGATCCGCCGGGCGAGGTTGTAGACTGGCGTGGAGTACGCTCGGTAGAGCGCTTCCAGCGCCACGGGGTCGCCGAGACGCGCGCGGGCGATCACGGCATCGGCATCCGGGAGGGAGATCGCGTCCATTGTCAGGGCTCTGGTCATGGCAACAGTATAGATGCAGGAGCAGGGCAATGGGTCGCGCGCGCCCGTCCTGCGCTAGGTTTGTCGGCGGAGCTGTCCCAGTCATCCGGAGACGTGGCATGTGGAAGTGGATCGTCGGGGTCCTGCTGGTCGTGGTGGTCGCCCTGGCGGGTACCTGCTGGTACGGCTACAAGAAACTCACGTCGGGCGGCGACTCGGCCGTGGTCACGATCGCCGCGACGCCCGCGCGAGTGTTTGCGTCTCTCGCCGATCCCGACTCGATGCAGCAGTGGATGGATGAGGGCGTGACGGTCACGGCAACGCGACACGGGATGCTGGCTGTGGGTGACACGCTCCACGTCGAGCAGCACAATCGCACAGTGTCGCGAAGCCAGCAGTACACCTGGGCGGTGAGCGAAGTCACGCCAGCACATCTGCTGGTGCTCGAGATGCGCAACGATTCGAGCGGGAAGGTGTTCGCCACACGGCGCGATTCGCTCGTCGCTGCCGGCGACTCGACCATCATCATCACCACGATCACGTCGCCGATGATGGATTCGATTCGTAATGTGCGCGGAGACAGCGGCGGCAAGGTGCGTGGCGCGGCGATCGACTTCACGTCGAAGATTCTGGTGTCGGCATTCCGTGAACTCTCTCGCCAGGAGCTGGAGCGACTGAAGACCCGACTCGAAGGTGGCGCGAAGCCGGCTACTCCGGCAACGCCAACCCGCCCCTAGAACATCCGTCCGCCCAGAGGAACATCCTGGTCCGGACGGAGGAGGACTACCGCCCCGTTTTCGTCGGGGATCCCCAGGACGAGCACTTCGCTCTTCACGCCGGCAATCCGTCGCGCCGCAAAGTTCACGACCGCGACGACCTCACGGCCGATTAGCGACTCGACGGTGTAGTGCACCGTGAGTTGCGCGCTGGAATGACGGACGCCGGCATCGCCGCCAAAATCGATTTCGAGATGATACGCCGGCTTGATTGCCGCCGGATTGACGCGCGCGGCGACCACGCGACCCACCCGGATGTCGACGGCGAGAAAATCGTCGAACTGAATCTGCGCGGCCACCGGAGCGTGTTCGGTATCGCTCACGATGCGACCACGAAGTTGACGAGGCGACCCGGCACGTAGACGAACTTGGTGATCGTCTTTCCCGCCAGATGCCGTTGCACGCCTGCCTCCTCGAGTGCCAGCTCGCGGATCGTCGCTTCGTCGGTCCGTCGCGACACGTTCACGTTTCCGCGGACCTTGCCATTTACTTGAATGACAACCGTGATCTCGTCGGTGACGGTGAGCGCCTCGTCGAATTCGGGCCAGGCTGAATCGAAGATCGAACCCTGCTGGCCGAGGCGTTCCCAGCACTCTTCTGCGAAGTGGGGGGCGAATGGCGCGACCATCTGCACCAGTTCACGAACGACGCCGTATTCCACGCAGTTCTGCTCCCGGAGCGCATTGACAAGCTCCATCAGCGCCGCGATCGCGGTGTTGTAGTGCAGCAGATCCATTTCTGCCGCAACCTTCTTCTTGGTCTGATGCCACTTCACCAGCACATCCTGGAGAATCTCGGCGTCGCGACAGTCGGGGTGCAGCGCGTCAGTCACCAGCTCCCAGATCCGGTCGAGGAAGCGTCGGGGCCCGCTGATGCCCGCATCGCGGAAATCACCGCCGTCCTGGTACGGCCCCAGGAACATGAGGTAGGTGCGCAGCGTGTCGGCGCCCCACCGCGCCACGTATTCATCGGGGTTGACCACGTTGCCTTTCGACTTCGACATCTTCGTGCCTTCCTTGATGATCAGCCCATGGGCGCGAAAGCGCCGGAACGGCTCCTCGAAGGAGAGCAAGCCCGCGTCGTGCAATACCATCGTGACAAAACGAGCGTAGAGCAGGTGGAGCACGGCGTGTTCGTTGCCGCCGATGTAGTTGTCGACCGGCAGCCAGCGGCGCGTGCGTTCAGGATCGAAGGCGCGATCGTCAAACTCGGTGCTCGGGTAGCGAAGGAAGTACCAGGCCGAGTCGAGGAAGGTGTCGGAGACGTCAGTTTCGCGACGCGCCGGCTTGCCGCACTTCGGGCAGGGCACGTGGTACCAGTCGGCGTGGCGCGCCAGCGGCGAAACACCCGAGTCGTCGGGTCGGAAGTCTTCGACGGGCGGGAGGATGACGGGCAGTTGTTCTTCAGGAACGGGCACGGCGCCACAGTCATCGCAATAGATGATCGGGATCGGCGGGCCCCAGTATCGCTGGCGCGAGATACACCAGTCGTAGAGACGATACTGCACCGAGCCCTTGCCGTGGCCATCGCGTTCGAGCCACGCCGTCACCGCAACCTTCGCGTCTGCAGCGGGCATGTCGTCGAACGACGCGGAGTTGACCATTCGACCGTGCCCGACGTCCACGACCGCGTGTTCGAGCGGCGACGCCGCGTGTTCCCCTTCGTTGGCGACCACGCGGAGGATGGGCAGCTCGAAGCGGGTGGCGAAGGCAAAGTCGCGTTCATCGTGACCAGGCACAGCCATGATGGCACCGGTCCCATACTCCATCAGCACGTAATCCGCGATCCAGACGGGAATCGGCTTTCCCGTTGCCGGATTGATCGCGAACGATCCGGTGAAGACCCCGCTCTTTTCGCGATCGCCGACCCGGCGCGTCACCAGGTCCTTTGCCGCTGCGTCCGCCACGTAACGTTCGACGCTGGCGCGCGTCGCCACAGTCGTGAGCACGGCGGCCAGCGGGTGCTCCGGCGCGATCACGAGGAAGGTGGCGCCAAAGAGCGTGTCCGGGCGGGTCGTGTACACCGGAATCTGCGTGTTGTCGTGACCAACCACGCGGAAGACGACCTCGGCGCCGTCGGAACGTCCGATCCAGTTCTTCTGCGCCTGCACCGTCGTTGCCGACCAGTCCATCCGCGTCGGGTCGTCGAGGTTGTCGAGCAATCGCCCGGCGTAGTCGGTAATGCGGAAATACCACTGTTCGAGAACGCGCGTTTCGACCATCGACCCGCATCGCTCGCACGCGCCGGCGATGACCTGCTCGTTGGCCAGCACGGTCTTGTCAGTGGGACACCAGTTGACCGCGCCCTTCTTCCGATAGGCGAGGCCACGCTTGAAGAGCTGCAGGAAAATCCACTGCGTCCACTTGTAATACCGCGGGTCAGTGGTCGAGAGCGCATGCTCCCACGCGAACATCCCGCCCATGCTGGTGAGCTGACGCGTGAAGTTGGCGATGTTGCGAGGAATGAGCTCCGCCGGGTGCAGGCCGAGCTTGAGGGCGAAGTTCTCGGAGTGGATCCCGAAGGCATCGAAGCCGATCGGTTCGAAGACATTCAGTCCCTGCATCCGCTTGAAGCGTCCGTAGGCGTCGGCACCAGTGAAGGCGAAGAGATTGCCCACGTGCAGGCCTTCGGCCGACGGGTAGGGAAACATCATCAGGTTGTAGTACGGTCGAGGTGCAGCGTCGAGGTCGGGTTCATTGGTGCGGCGTTCGGCCCAGCGGGCGTGCCACTTCGGCTCGACGAACGCGGGGTCGTAGCTGGGGCGGTTGCTGTCCATCCCGCGAATATGGTGGGATGGCGAAAGGGAGAGAAGAGAACTCTCCTCTCCCTTTGCCCCCGGGTCTCAGCGCTTGGTGGCCGTGTGGGCCGCGAGGTTCATCGTGAAGCTGGTACCATCGACGGTACCGGTCGGTGCCGAATCGCCGTTGAAGGTGATGACGACGGTGCGCGTGGTGGTGCGCCCGGCATGCGGACCGCTGGTCAGCGTGATGGTCAGGTTGCGGGTGATCGTCCCCGAAAGCGGCCAGCCGTTGTCGCCGTCGCTGGCGCGGACGGGAAAGACCACGTCGTGGATCAGGCTGGAGCCGGTGATGTCGTACGACCGGGTGCTGTCGTTCTGGGTGACGCGGGACTTGGACACGGTTTCATTGCCGGTGCCGTTGGCGGTGCGGGTGGTCTCGGTGCCTGCCAGGCCGGTGATGGTGAAATCGCGATGCCGTGCCACGGTGGCCGCCCACGGGCCGCGCGTCACGTCGCCGGCAAGGTCGGCAACCACGTGAATCGAGGCGGTCGTCAGCGAATCGTACTCCGACTGCGTTGCGCCGGTGGCGTCGAAGAGGGTGATGGTGCGGGTGACCGTCAGCCCGTTCTTGGTCACCGGCGGGCAGGTGAACGAACCGCCTGCGAACGAGCAACCGGTCAGGGAGGGTCGGTTACCGCCGGGAGATACCAGATTGTCGCTGCCCGAGAGGGCGTTCCCGATGCCACCGTCCATTCCGCCCATCATGTCGACATCTTCGGCGAAGCCGTCGGCGGCTGCCGATGCCACGTCCGAGGTGATGGCTGCGTCATCGCTGGTGTTGGATCCGGTCGTGGTGTTGTCGCTCGAGCAGGCGGCGCCGAGCACCAGTAATCCGGCAAGGAAAAGTCGCGTGTGCTGCATGTTGGCCTCGCAGTGAATGTGAATCGGGGCCGAGAATCAGCCCCTGCACAGTGCAAGGACGGGGCAGGCAGTAGGGCGTTAGGGGCGGTGCAAGTCCTGTCTCTTATAC
>JBEPVV010000151.1:0-5293 GCA_041690795.1 Gemmatimonadota bacterium
GCACTGCTGCGTGCCCGCCCAGCGCTCGCCGCCGAGCTGCTGCCGGATGTCATGCTCGAGCGCGCCGAGGCAGGTGCCGCGCGCTCGGTCGCGGGGAAGGGCTACGTGGAGGCGGAGGCGGGTGCTCGTCCGTTGATGGCGACGTCGATCATCACCAACAACGTGAGGGTCGCGTTCAGCTGTTTCGCCTCGGGGATTGTGTTTGGAGTGGGGTCACTCGTCTCACTGGCGTTCAACGGGCTGCAGATCGGCGCGGCATCGGGTTACTTCGCCAATGCCGGGCTGCTGGGCTACTTGTGGACGTTCATCATTGGCCACGGGGCGCTGGAGCTCTTCGCTATCTGGGTCGCTGGCGCGGCGGGCTTTCGTCTGGGCCTGGCGCTGATCGCGCCGGGCGAGCTGGCGCGCCGGGACGCGCTCGTCGTCGCGGGGCGGGTCGCAATCCGGATGATCGGCGCGGTGGTGGTGCTGCTCGTCATCGCGGGCACGATCGAGGGCATGATCTCCTCATCGGCGTCGACCGTAGGATCGCGGATTGCGGTCAGCGTCGCCAGCATGCTGTTTCTGGTCGTCTATCTCCTCAACGGACTGCGCGCGCCGCGCGAGATGGCGGCGTTGACATCGGATGCTATGAACGCGCGAAATCGATGAAGCCGCGCGTGGCGTCGGTCGATAGCAGGCGTACGTTGACCTTGTCACCGACATCCATGCCGTGCTGTCCCTGCACCACCATCCCTTCGGCCGGCGGACGCACGATCCGGACGAACGTCCCTTTCGGTGATGCGCCGGTGACGATCGCCGGAAACGTTTCTCCGACGCGACTCGCCAGGACCTGCGCGGCCGCCTGCTTGCGGCAGGTTCGCTCGACCTTGCGCGCGCCGTCTTCCATGGTGGTGCACTGTGCCGCGATATCGGCGAGCTCAGCGTCGCTGTAGGCGGCTTTCGTACCGGCGACGATCGCCTTGAGCAGGCGCTGGGTGACGAGGTCGGGGAAGCGGCGGTTCGGAGCGGTGGAGTGGCTGTAGTCGTGCACCGCGAGGCCAAAGTGTCCCTCGCCTTCCTGACCGGCGCGCTGGAGCACATAGATCCCCGGACCCATCAACTTGACGACCGACAGTGACAGGTCGGGGAAGTGGTCGGGATCGGCGGCGCGGCGACGACTGAGAAACGCAGCCAGCGTTCCCGAATCGGGTTCGGCGGGAAGGTGTTCGCCGAATGTGGCGGCCAGCGCGACGATGCGATCCCATCGCGCCGGCACCTTCACCACGCGACGGATCGATGAGGAGCGGTGTGCCTCGAGGAAGAGCGCCATCGTGGTGTTCGCCGCGATCATGAAGTCCTCGATCAGCTGCGTGGCGCGATTGGTCGGCCGGATCATCAGGTCGGTCGCCTTGCCATCCTTGAGGACCGTGGTCGCTTCGATGGTCTGGAAATCGAGCGCGCCGGCCTCATGGCGCTGCTGTCGCAGCAACCCGGCGGTGCGGTCCTGGAGGCGGAGCTGGGCCTGCAGGGTCGGAGATGCCGCGATCTTGGCCGGCATCGGCCCCGTTCCTTCGAGCCAGTCGCCAACAGACGGATAGTCGAGCTGCGCCGTGTTGTGCAGCACGGCGCGAAAGACATTGCGCTCGGTGATGCCGCCATCGGGCGTGACCGTGTACTCGATGATCACTGCGACGCGGTCGACGTCCTGGTTGAGCGACGTGAGATCGGTCGACAGGTGCTCCGGCAGCATGGCGAAGGTTGCGACGCCGCAATAGACCGAGGTCGTGTTGTGTGCCGCATGCTGGTCGATGGCAGTGCCGGCGGCCACGCGCGCGTCGACATCGGCGATGCCGATCATGACGTGTACGCTCCCGTCCGGGCGCTCCTCCACCACTTCCACTTGATCGAGGTCGCGCGACTCGGGGTTGTCGATCGACGACCATGCCAGGCGTCGCAGGTCGCGGAGCGACGCGTCGGGCACAGCGGCGGGGCTCTCGGTCATCGTACTGACTTCGCGCATCACCGCCGGCGGAAACTCTGGTTCGAATCCGTTGCGAACCATTTCGAGGCGGGCAGCGGCGACAAGATCGATCGGACGATTCATGGAATCCTCGGGGAGTGCATCGGCACGTGCATCGTGTTACGGAACGAAGACGTTCAGCGACTGGGGATGGATCCGGTACGTGAGCGGCGGGGGCATCGATTCGACTTCGCCGTCGATGGCGACGTGGTGCGACGCGTGGCGGGTGGTGATGGTCGCGGCTGGCGCCAGCAGGAGCTCCAGCGCACCGCTGTCGATCGCACGTCCCATCAGGACCCGCCACATCAACCGGCAGAGATGCAGTGCTCCGACCGTGTTGACGATGTAGAGCGCGAGCATACCTCCGGTGAGCGAATCGCGCGCGCCCGCGTCGAGTCCCGTCATGTGATAGACGTTGTTGCCGACCAGGAGCAACGGCGTGTCGCGCGTGATCGTCCGGCCGTCGATCTCGATCTGGAGTCGGTAGGTCGGATGGTCGGCGAGTGTTTTCAGTGCGGCCCACGCCGCCACCACCCACTTGGCGAGGCCGTGCGCGGGGTGCTGCTCGCGCAGCCGGAGGATCCGGGGATACAGGCCCACGCTGGAATTGTTGAGGAAGACGCGCCCGGACACCTCACCCACGTCGACCCGACGCATACGTCCGGCGGCGATGACGGCAGCGGCTCCGTCGATGTCGAGCGGCAGTCCGAGATCCTTGGCAAAGTGATTGAGCGTCCCCAGCGGGAGGATGCCAAGGGGAATGTCGTGTGGGAGCAGGTGCTGGACGACGCTGTTCAGCGTGCCATCGCCGCCGCCAGCAACGATCGCGCTGGGACGCGCGGCGACCGCTTCGGCGATGACACGATCGAGTTCAGCCTGGTCGCGTGCGACGATGATCTCGACCGGACGCCCTGAGCCGCCGAGGATCTCGCGCAGCCGCGCCGCTTCGTCCGCGCCATCCTGGCGCCCGGCGTGGTCATTGAGAATGACAGCGATGCCGCCACGGTTCCGTTGGGGCGCGTTCATCGAAGCACCGGCAGGTGACGAGGAGCGGGACAGCTTGGGCCGTGCAGTGTGCATGCGGCAGCGAGGTGGGCGTTGTACAGGTGACGCCGGCTGCCGGCGTGCCCCACCCATGAATCGAGTTCGAGGAGCGTCGCATGTCCGATCGAAACCAGCAGGCTGACGGCGTCATCAATGATGATGACGACGAAACGCAGGAAGAAGGTCACGAGAGCGGCGACGAGGAAGTGCTCGACGAGCTGGCTGCCAGCACCAGTGAGCCGCTCGTCGACAGTGACGCGATCGACGACGCGACCGCGCTGCCCGATGAACTGACCGGGCGCGCCGACGCCACCGATGAAGACCTCACCGCGCTCTTCCGGAACAACAGTGGCGGACACTTCAGCGACGGCTTTGCCGGCAGCGGTGACGAAGACACCGACCATGTCAGCCAGAACGACGGCGAGAGCGAGCCGGACGCCACCGGGCACGAGCGCAAGGGAATCTGAGCGGGTCCGGAGTACCGTAACATCGCTGCAACGATAACCTCACCTGCCTTGACCGTGCGCGGCAACGGATTAGGCTCCCGGCCATGCCGACCCGGGAATCGCCGCCAGCGCTCGACACCGACCAGCCGATCCCGACCGACCGGCTGCACGAAGCCCTGGAAGTGCTTGAAGTGATCGCGGGCAACCGCCAGGTTCTCGCCGGCATCGACCAGGCGCTCCAGATCCGGTTGCTGCGCGCGGCTGGCCACGTCTACTCGCCGGATGCGACCCAGCGGCGTCAGCTGGTCAAGGCGACGCACCGCCGGAGCAAGGCCGCCAAGGTCCAGCGCGAAGAGACCCTGCTCGCATCGACCGGCATCCGGCGGCTTCGCGCCCAGGAAGTCTTTACCACGCCCAACGTCTTTCCGCCGGACGATTTCGAGCAGCGCGACCAGGAGAATCCGGACTTTCGCGAAGCGATGGAACCGCAGAACTGCTATGTGTGCAAGCAGAACTTCACCACGGTTCACCACTTCTACGATCAGCTCTGTCCATCCTGCGCGGCGCTCAACTATTTCAAACGCACCGAGCTCGCCGACCTGAGCGGTCGGGTGGCGCTCCTCACTGGCGGCCGCGTCAAGATCGGCTACCAGGCCGGGATCAAGCTCCTCCGTGCCGGTGCGCAACTGATCGTCACGACCCGGTTTCCGCGCGACTCCGCGGCACGGTACGCCCAGGAGCCGGATTTCGCCGAGTGGGGCCACCGGCTCGAGGTTTTCGGACTCGATCTGCGTCACACGCCGAGCGTCGAGGCCTTCTGCCGGCACCTGGTTGCGGAGCGCGAACGGCTGGATTTCATCATCAACAACGCCTGCCAGACGGTGCGGCGCCCGCCCGATTTCTACCGGCACATGATGGCTGGCGAAGCGGCGTTGATGCATGACCTGCCAGACGAAGTCCGCCGCGTGCTCGGCGCCTACGAAGGACTGCGCGGCTACAATATGCTGCCCGAGGGCGAAGGCGCTTCGACGGCGCTTGGCACCGGCGCATCGTCGCAACCGATGGCGGGGCTGACGCACGCCGCCGCGCTGTCGCAGGTGGCGCTCCTTCCCGACGAACGGCAGGCGCGCCAGGATCTGTTTCCCGAGGGCGTGCTCGATCAGGACCGGCAGCAGGTCGACCTGCGCGGCCGGAATTCCTGGCGGCTGCTGATGGCGGAGGTGCCATCGGTCGAGTTGCTGGAAGTGCATCTGGTGAATGCGGTGGCGCCGTTCATCCTCAATGCGCGCCTCAAGCCGCTGATGCTGCGCACACCGGGTCGCGAGAAGCACATCGTCAACGTCTCGGCGGTCGAGGGGCAGTTCTACCGCAAGTTCAAGACGACGCGCCACCCGCACACCAACATGGCCAAGGCGGCGCTGAACATGATGACGCGCACCGCCGCCACCGACTATCACGCGGACGGTATTCACATGAACAGCGTCGATACTGGCTGGGTGACAGACGAGGATCCGGCCGAGATCGCGGCGCGCAAGATCGACGAGCACCGCTTCCATCCGCCGCTCGACATCGTCGATGGTGCGGCACGGATTGTCGATCCGATCATCGCCGGCATCAACAGCAGCGTGCACGTGTGGGGCCAGTTTCTGAAGGATTACCAGCCGACCGATTGGTAGCCGGACCGGAGCAGTCTCTCGCCACCCGCTAGGTTTCTGCATGGCACTGCTCAGTACCTTCGAGCTCACGAAGCGATATCCCGGTGGCGTGACCGCCCTCGACGGCCTGACGCTCGACCTGGAGC
>JBEPVV010000152.1:0-5283 GCA_041690795.1 Gemmatimonadota bacterium
GCGCACGCCATCACCAGCGCGATCGGCCAGCATGTCGCCACCGAACGCGCCGACGCCTTCGTGGCGATGCTGCGCGGCTGCGGTCGCTTCCTCGTCGACGCCGCCGCCATGTCCGATCGCCAGGCGCTGACCAACCGCCGCGACGCCATTGCCACGTCGCTCGTCATGGTGGGACTTGGCGCTCCCGCGGGCGCGTTCGAGGGGCGCGACGCCGCGATGCTGGCCCCCGCCATCGTGCATCGACGCGATGCACCTGCGCCACCGCGCCCACCTGCGGTCGAGATCGCGGCTGATCGCGACATCGTCGACATCGCGTCGCTCGCTCCCGATCCTCCCGTTGATGCGGACGTGGTCGAGATCGCCTCGCTCGCGCCCGACAACCTGGGGATCGTCGATATCGCATCGCTGGCGCCGGTCGACGACGAACACGGCGTCGTGTCGATCGAATCGCTCGCTCCCGATCCGCAGCCTGCGTTGCCGACAATTCCAGCTGAGGCGCCCGGGCTTCCCAGCCGACTCGAGCTGGCATTCACGCGGCAGCGCGCGCTCGCCCGGCAATCGCCCGATCGTGCACCGTCGATCGAAGGGCTGATCGGCGCCGAGGTGGTCGCTATCGCCGCGTTGCTCTACCGCGGCCCCGCCGCGCTCGCGAGGGCCGAGTCGGTACGGAGCGAGCTAGCCGCGATGCTCACGAGCCACGGCGTGATGCTCGCCCAGTTGCGTCCGCTGATCGACGAGCTTCTCGACCTCGTGCCGATGGTCCGTGATGCCGCCTGACCGGCGGCGCTCCCGAGCGCTGCAGCTCGCTCTCGGCGTCACCGTTTCGGTCCTCCTGATCTGGCTGGCATTCCGCAAGACCGACTTCGATGTGATGTGGACGCGGGTGCGCACCATCCACACCCTGCCGATGCTGGGTGCGATCGTGATCGCCACCCTCGCGTTTCCGCTGCGCGTTCCCCGCTGGCGGCAACTGCTGCGCGCTCCCGATGGCAGCGCGCTGCCGGCACGCGCACTCTGGGATGCCATTGCAATCGGCTTCGCCGCCAACAATGTCATCCCGTTGCGCACTGGCGAGGTATTGCGTGCCGCCGCAATCAGTCGGCTGACCCCGGTTTCGTTTGCGGCAGCAGCATCGAGTATCGCCGTCGAGCGCGTCCTCGACGCGCTCACCGTGATCACGCTGCTTGGCATCGGGCTGGTGAGCGGCGGGCTCGCGACCTCCGGCGGCATCGCCACCACTGCACAGCGACTCGGCGCGCTCTGCCTGGTGGCCCTTGCCCTCGCAATCGTCGCGGCGTGGCAACGCGACACCGCCTTGCGCCTGTTCGAACGGATGCTGCCGACCGGACCATTCGCGACCAAGCTCGTCGCGTTCGTCGATAACGTGTTGCGCGGCCTCAGCGCCATGCGCGATCCGCGGCGCGCCTTGCCGGTGATCGCCTGGTCGTTCGTGATCTGGCTCTTCACCGCGGCCGCCTTCTTCCTGGCGTTCAAGGCCTTCGACTTCCCGCTGCCGTACAGCGCTGCCCTGGTGCTGCAGGGCATCCTCATGATCGGGATCGCGGCCCCGTCGGCACCATCAGCTGCCGGCGCGTTCGAAGCCGCGGCGGTGATCGCGCTCACGCTCTACGGGATCGATAACAACGGCTCGGCGGCGTACGGCGTCACCTATCACGTGACGACGTGGCTCCCGATCACCGCGCTTGGCGCCGCGTCGGCGTGGCGCAACCGCGTGGCGATGCGCCGGGCAACGGCCCCACTCCCGTGAGCGATGCCATCGCGCGGGACTGCCCGGCGAAGGTGAACCTCTTTCTCCGCGTGCTGGCGCGCGAGCACGACGGGTACCACGGCATCGAGACACTTTTCTGCCGGATCGCACTGGCCGACACCCTCGAAGTCACCCGCACAGATCGCGACATCGTTCTCGACGTCGAAGGCGCCGATGTGGGCCCGCTTACCGACAACCTGGCATGGCGAGCGGCAGACGCGGTGCTCGCCGCAACCGGTAGGCGCTTCGGAGTGCGGATGCGGCTCGTCAAGCGCATTCCTGCCGGCGCGGGACTGGGCGGCGGCTCGAGTGATGCCGCGGCCGCCTTGCTGGCCGTGAATGAACTCGCCGGCAACGCCATACCCCGTGCCGAAGTGCTGCACATGGCAAGCAGGATTGGCGCCGACGTCCCCTTCTTCGTCACCGAGGCGTCGTGCGCGCTTGCATGGGGCCATGGTCACCGGATGCTGCGGCTTCCTGCACTGCCCGCCATGCCGGTTCTCCTTGTCATCCCGCCGGTTGCGGTGCCGACAGCGCTGGCATACCAGTGGATCGACGAGATCCGTCAGACAACGGGTCCGCGCGGGAGTGTAGCACTCGACCTCGACGTGCTCCACAACTGGAGCGACCTCGCGCGTCTCGGCGGCAACGACTTCGAGGCCGCCATCTTTGGACGTCATCCGAACGTCCGCGCCGCCTTCGAGGCGCTCACCGGCACCCACCCGCTGCTCTGCCGCATGAGCGGGTCAGGCTCCGCCGTCTTTGCTGTCTTCCGCAACGTCCGCGACCGCGATGACGCGGCGATGCAGCTGGGGCGGAAGTTCGGCACGCTGCTTCCCACCAGTACTGGTTGAGGGGGCTTGAATTAGTTTTCCGGCGTTCAGCTGTGCCCTTTGGTGCAACGGCAGCACGCCGGCCTTTGGAGCCGTGAGATTCTGGTTCGAATCCAGAAAGGGCAATTACCCACCCTGCCGGACGCGTGTCAGCGCCGCTTCAGCAACGCCTCGAACCGCCCCAGAAAACGCCCGGCACACGCCTCGATCGTCAGCTCGGGAAACGGATGCATCGGCTCGCGCGGCGCCGGACCAAACGCGAGCGCCGCTGCGATCGCGTCTGCCATCGCCCGATCATCGTCCAGTTGCACCAGCGCAACGCTCGCTCCGGAGAACTCACGATGCGCGGGAATGTCGGAAGCGACCGTCGGCACACCCAGCGCAGCCGCCTCGAGCGGCGTGACACCAAGGCCCTCGAAACGACTCGGGCAGACGACGACGCTCGCCTGCCGGTACGCATAAACGATTTCGTCGTCGTCGTGCCACCGCTCCTCGAGCTCGAGCGGCACGCCCAAGTCCGCAGCCAAGGCGCGCAAGCCTTGCGCTTCCGGTCCGCTGCCGATGAATCGCACCGTCGGTCGCGAGGTGAGCAGCGAAACCGCACGGAGCACGGCTGCCTGATTCTTGTAGGCCACCAGCCGCGAGACCGACAGCACCGAGGACGTCGCTCCAGTCGCGCGCCCGATGTGGCGATTGAAGCGGTCGCTGTCGAAACAGAAAGGCACCCGCTCGCTCCGCAGTCCGAACAGCCGGGCGATCTCCGCCTGGCTCCACGTCGATCCCGTCCACACTTCGAGCGCGTGGGACGCCGCGTACCGGACCCGGCTGAAGTAACCATTGCGCTCGGGATAGGGCCGCCCGAAGTGCGGCAACTTGAGCAGCCTTCCTCGCCAAGCGAGTACCGGGTTGGGAGAGCCGCCTGCCAACTGCCAGGGCGGCAAGTCCCAGAGGTAGGTCACCAGCGGCGCGCGGTGGCGCCAAGCCCACGCGAACGCGCCGGCAACCATCGAGCCCCCCATCGCGAACGCCAGACGGGCCGGCTCCTCGCCCTCCGTGGCCACCCGCAACCCCGACCGACGGAGCGCCGGAACGGGGAGGCCGCCGAAGCGGTTGGGGGCGAACCAGCGGACGTCATCCATCCCCGCAAAGGTACCGGGGATTTGCCCCTCCGACGGCCCGTAACTATCTTGTCGGGCTATCTTTATGGCCGAATTACCGCTGAAGCCCAAGACCTTGATGCTCCTCAGCGGATCGGCGAACCGGCCGCTCGCAGAGGAGATCGCGGAACAGCTTGATACCAAGCTGTGCAACGTGGCGACCCGGCGATTTGCCGACGGCGAGATCTTCGTCAAGATCGACGAAAATGTGCGGGGGCGGGATGTCTACATCATCCAGCCGACCAATCCGCCCGCCGAAAACCTGCTGGAGCTGCTGCTCCTGATGGACGCGGCAAAGCGGGCGAGCGCGGCACGGATCACGGCGGTGATTCCGTACTTCGGCTACGCCCGCCAGGACCGGAAGGATCAGGGACGGGTGGCCATCTCGGCGAAGCTGATGGCCAACATGGTGTCGATTGCCGGTGCGGACCGGGTGCTTGCGATGGATTTCCATCAGCACCAGCTCCAGGGATTCTTCGACCTGCCGGTCGATCATCTCTACGCCGCCCCGGTGTTCACGCAGCACTATCGCCAGATGGGGTTGAAGGACGTGGCAGTGGTTGCCGCAGACGTAGGTTCGGCGAAGATGGCGCGCGGGTTTGCCAAGCGGCTCAACGGCACGCTGGCCATCATCGACAAGCGCCGCACCACCGCCAACGTGGTCGACGCGGTCAATGTGGTCGGTGAAGTCGAAGGGAAGAATTGCATCATCCCCGACGACATGATCGACACGGGTGGCACGATGTCCGAGGCTGCGCACGCACTCAAGGCGCTCGGGGCGAAGGACATCTACATCTGCGCGACACACGCGCTGCTGTCAGGGCCGGCAGTCGAGCGGCTGTCGCAGGCGCCGGTGACCGAAGTGGCGGTGACGAACACGATCGCGATTCCGCCGGAACGGCACTTCCCGACGTTGAAGGTGCTGTCGATCGCGGGATTGCTGGCGAAAGTGATTGGCTATACGGCGAGCGACCAGTCGGTCTCGTCGCTGTTTGACTGACGAAGCACGGAGGCAGGGATGGAACAGGTAACGCTCGCCGCGGCATCGCGCGCGAACACAGGCAAGGGTGCGGCCCGCTCACTGCGGCGCGAAGGCCGCGTTCCCGCGGTGATTTACGGGCACTCGGTCGAATCGCAGGCGCTGTCGGTCGAACAACGCGCGCTGATGAAGGTGCTCGACATCATCGGTGGCGAAGCAGCCCTCCTCGACATCTCGATCGATGGCGCCGCGCCGGTCAAGGCGCTGGTGCGCGAAGTGCAGCGCAACCCGGTCCGCCGCACCGACGTCATCCATCTCGATCTCTACGCCGTCGTCGCCGATGAGCCGATCGAAGTCGAGATCCCTGTGCACATCATCGGCACGGCTGAAGGCGTGCGTAACCAGGGCGGCGTGCTGGATCACCACCTGCATCGGATTACGCTCAAGGTGCTGCCGGGCGAGATCCCCGAGCACATCGAAGTCGATGTCACTGAACTGACGCTCGGCCATGCGATTCACATCAGCGACATCACGGTTCCCCACGGC
>JBEPVV010000153.1:0-5273 GCA_041690795.1 Gemmatimonadota bacterium
CGGTTGGTCTCGAGTGGTCGGACCATGACGAACGTCTGACCGTCCGGCTCAACGTCATAGTTGGGGTGGTAGACGTCGGTGACAAAGGGCCCATTGAAGACGGTCACGCGATCAGTGACCTGCAGGGACGGCGCCGTCACAATGGTAGCGGCAAGGATCGAGACGCCTGCGCGATAGAACAGCCGGTGGCCGTCGTGCGACCAGACTGGTTCGCCCCCACCGCCGGTCGACACCGGAACGCGGCCTCCCGCGCCGCTCAGTGCCCGCACGTAGACCTCTTCGCGCCCCGATTCATTCGATACATACGCGAGCCACTTGGAGTCGGGCGAGACGCGTGGCTCCTTGTCGTCGTTGATGCCGACGAGCAGCGGTGCGGCGACTTGGTGGCCAGTGACCGCAACCTGCTTGATGTCGCGATTGTTATTCGGCGTGTCGACGCGATACACGATGGTCGCGCCATCAGGCGTGACCACGCCCTCCCGTATCGGATTCGAGTCCGTCACCACCATGCGGGCCTCGGCGCTGCCATCAGCGGGCTGCAACCAGAGGGCATTGGCGGGTGCACGGGACGAAGTGAACAGTACCTGGCGTCCGTCCGGGGTCCATTCCGGACGGTTGTTGAAGCCTTGGCGGGTAAGCCGTTGCGCGGAATGGGCGTCGATGTCCCAGATCCAGATATCTGCGCCGGTTGCTCCCTGGATTTCGACGGCGAGTCGATGACCATCGGGCGACAATCGGGGATGCACATAATCCTGCGCGGTGTCGACCAGCACCGTCGTGACGCCATTGTGCACGGTTACCAACTGGCTGATGATGCCGCCCTTCTGATAGAGCAGCGAGCCATTGGCCGAGAGTGCGATCGGGGTGCTCCATGCCGATGAGGGCACCGCAATGCTGTCCGAAATCTGCATCGGCGCGCCGGCGCGCAAGCGCTTGGCATCAAACGGTGCGGCCATCAGCGCGCCGTCATTTCGCACGTACACGAGGTAGCCCTCGACCAGGCCGATCGCCCGTGCCCCTTGCAGGCCGGTCAGCACAGTGGACTTGCCGCTTGCCGTTTCCACGACGGCCATGGTCAGATCGGAATTGCTTGCGACCGTGCTGCTGTAGAGGATCAAGCGGCCATGATCTACCGCGCGGGGAGCGAGTTGCAGTCGCTCACCGCTGGTGCTGTCGAACTTGGAGAACTGAACCGGCTCTCCTCCATCTGCCGACACCCGCCAAAGGCCCCGGCCCTCGGAGTAGGTGCCCCGGGCGAACACGAGCTGCTTGTCGGAAAGCCAGGTAATGCCCGCGCCGACGCTACCACCGTTGTCGATGGCACACAACGTCGTGAGTCCGCTCCCATCGAGCGCAATCTTCTTGAGTTTGCCATCGGCCGACCGGAAGGCGATCCATCGGCCGTCCGGAGAAAACTCCGGGTTGTACGCTCCGCCGGTTCCGGGCAACGTGCGCGAGACCAGCTCGTCGAGACGGCGGAGGTAGAGTGTCCAGCCGTCTTCCGACGCGGTGGCGGCGTACACCACCTGACTTCCATCAGGAGAGACCGCCAGCTGAGTGGCGACGCCGGAAACCGGATAGGCAATCCGGGTTCCCTTGACTGGCTGCATTTCGAGGCGAACGACTGGCCCTGACTCCGCGGCGTGTCGGGGCCACCAGCCGGCGGCAGCGGCAATCACCGCGACCCCGAAGGCAATGGCCCACGGCATTGGTGACCGCAGTTCCCACTGGGAGCGTGGCGGCGACGCTTCGGCCATCATCCGCTGTCGTGCCGTGCTGCCATGGCCATCGAGCGCTGCGACAAAGGCAGCAGCTGTCGGCCACCGGTCGGCCGGCAACTTGGCAAGTGCGCCGAGCACCGCCGCTTCGACCGCGTCGGGAACGGTGTCGCGCACGGTGCGGATTGGTGATGGTCTTTCAGTAAGGACTTTTGCGACGATGGCCTGCACGCTCGATCCGGTAAAGGGCGGATCGCCGGCGAGCATTTCGTAGGTCACCGCGCCGAGGGCGTAGACATCGCTGCGGGCGTCGATGGCGCGTTCGCCCATCGCCTGTTCGGGCGACATGTACTGCGGCGTGCCGAGCGAGAGGCCGGTCTGCGTCATGCGCGCGCCGCCCGCACTCTGCACCGCCAGGGCGATCCCGAAGTCGGCGACGAGGGCGTGGCCGCCCTGTAGCAGGATGTTCTCGGGCTTGATGTCGCGGTGAATGATGCCGAGTCCATGCGCGTAGCCCAGCGCGTCGGCGACTTCGCGCGCGATCCGGACGGCGTCGTCGATCGGCAACTGGCGTTCGCGTTCCAGCCGCGTCCGCAGTGTTTCGCCGGTCACCAGCGGCATCACGTAGTACAGCAGGCCGTCGGCATTTCCCGAGTCGAGCAGCGGGAGGATGTGCGGGTGCTGCAAGCGCGCTGTCGTGCGGATTTCACTGAGGAAGCGTTCGCTGCCGAGCGCGGCGCCGAGGTCGGGGTGAAGGACCTTGATTGCCACATCACGATCGTGCTTGATGTCGTGCGCGAGGTAGACCGTCGCCATGCCGCCCTGGCCGAGCTCGCGCTCGATGGTATAGCGGTCGGAAAGGGCGGCGGCGAGTCTGGCCTGCGGCTCAGTCACGGCGGTCGTTACCCGGGGGCACGCGAGTTGTCGAAAAGGGGGTAGCGCTCAAAGCTACCTGTACGATGGCGTTACGCCACCACGGACGGCCCGAACACCTTGAGCCGCGCGACGCCGATCATCGCACCCCGTCCACGACAAAGAGTGATGACGCGTAGCGCGACTGTGTATAGGTGTGAATCTTGGGATCGTCGTTCAGTTGGAGCTGGTAGGCGTGGCGCAGCTCCGACCCGGCGGGAGGGGTAATGTCGATGAGACGAGAGCGTTGTCCGGTTTCGACAGCGACCCGATCGACGCGAAGTACCAACGGATCGTCGCGGTAGACCCACAGCTCGGTGTTGTCCGGGCTCCACCGCGCCAGGTGGTCAGCAGGCGTCAGCCCGCGCAATACCCGCCCGGGTCCGCCGGCGACGTCGAACACGGCGAAGCTGTCGCCGACCTGGGCGGCAACGTGCTTTCCGTCGGGGGAGAGGATCGCCTGAACTGTTCCGCCTGGTGTCACGGCGACTCCCGTGCCGCCCGCTATCGGGGCAACGAAGCATCGCGGTTGTCCGCGAGGCGGGCTACCGCAGAAGAAATATCTTTGTCCATCGGGGAAGATGCTGCCGTATTCGTAACTGATCGATTCGAACGTGCCCGGATGCAGCTCCTGCGGAGATCCCGCGCCCGTGGGATAGAGCACCAATCGCGGCGGAATCGTGCTGATCAGTGAAAGGATCCAGCTGCCGTCGTGCGAAAAGGCCAGTGGCGCGCCGGGACCGAGACGCGCCGGTGGAGAGCCAGCCATCGTGCGCAGCATCACCGAGTAGTTGACGCCGCCAGTGACTCCTTCGTCGGCGAATGCGAGCAACTTGCCGTCAGCACTCATTGTTGGCTCGTCGGAAAGGTCGAGCCACCCTGCTTCCCGCGCGTCCGGCGCGCCGGCGTCGCGCGCGAACAGCAGATATCTGTCCTCGTCCTGTGTGACTAGCCATTGCCCGGACCGCGTGACATCCTGCACGGTGATCCCGCCGGCGCTGGCCAGGACGTGCCGTTCGCGATTGTGATGGCTCAGCGCGTATGCCGTCAAGGAAGAATACGACCCGCTCGCGGCGAACGTCCCGGAGTAGTACACCTCGGCACCATCCGGCCGCCACGCCATGCCTTCCACCGCCCAGTGTAGCGGTGATTGTGCGAGCCGCTTTCCCTGGCGACCGATGATCAATGTCATACCGCGATCATCATACGTGAGAGGATGTTCAGCGACGGCGATCTCCTGCCCTGATGGCGATATTCGCGGATCCGAGAAGTAACCGGTGGATTTCGTGATCACGGTGCCGATGGGATACTCGAGCTGATCGACACCACCGACTCGGCGGATCACCGCCATGGTACTGCCATCCGGCGACCAGTCGGCCTCGCGGACGTTCGCCAGCAATTCGCGCGGCGCGCCACCGCTCATCGGCATCGTCGCGAGCGTGCCGACAAACAACCGGTGCCCCAGATACTTCGCGTGCGTCAGCACCGCGAGTTCCCCGGTCGGCGAGATCGCGAGCAAGTGCGTCGAATCCGGCCCGAACGGCTCCGCGTCAGCGTACTCGGGCCGAATGACGTAGAGATGCGGCGTGGTTCCGGCTGGCCCGCCACGCGTCGCGCTGAACACGATCGTCTTGCCGTCCGGTGCGAAGCGGGCGCCGAGGATGGCTTCGGAACGAAAGGTCTTTTGGGTGAACGAAACAGCTCCAACCCCGGAATCAGCCTGCCGCGCGAAGACGAGGCCGGCCCCCAGGAGAACGATCGCCGCCAGCGCCGCCCATGACCACGGGCTTCTGATCCATGATCCTGCTCCTGCCAGGCCATCGCCCGTGGGTGGAGTTCCCGCCGCACGTGCACGGTCGAATGCGGGGTCATTCAGCCCGCGCGCGAATGCGCTGGCCGACTCGAAACGATCGGCGGGCAATTTTTCGAGCGACTTGGCAACCGCCGCAGCAACGTTGTCGGGCACCGACTTGCGGAGCCTGGCAATTGGCGCCGCGTCTTCGGTCACGATCTTCATGATGATCTGCTGCGCCGACGCGCCGGTATGCGGCGGGTTGCCGGCCAGCATTTCATACAGCACGCTGCCAAGGGAATAGATGTCGCTGCGCGCGGTGATGTCCTTCTCCGCAGTGGCCTGCTCGGGACTCATGTAGTGCGGCGTGCCGAGGCTCAAGCCGGTTTCCGTCATCCGGCCGCCGGCCGCAGCACTGACCGCCAGCGCGATGCCGAAATCGGCGACCATCGGGCGGCCGTCGTGCAGGAGGATGTTCTCGGGCTTGATGTCGCGATGGATCACATTGTGGCGATGGGCGTAGTCGAGCGCGTCGGCGATATCGCTCGTGATCCGGACCGCCTCGGCGACCCCGAGCTGCGTCTCGCGGTCGAGCCTGGTGCGCAGCGTTTCGCCATCAATGAACGGCATGACATAGTACAGGAAGGTGTCCGCAACACCCGAGTCGAACAGCGGCAGGATGTGCGGGTGCTGAAGCGCCGCAGTGGTCTTGATCTCCTGCACGAATCGGTCGGCCCCGAGCACCGCGGCGAGTTCGGGCTTGAGCACCTTGATGGCGACGCGGCGATCGTGCTTGATGTCGTGGGCGAGGTACACCGTGGCCATGCCACCCTGGCCAAGCTCGCGCTCGA
>JBEPVV010000154.1:0-5269 GCA_041690795.1 Gemmatimonadota bacterium
TCGAAGGACGTCCTGCACATGGCACCCGGGCCCAACCCCGTTGTCAGTTGCTATCTCAAGCTTGAACCGCGTGATCGCACGCGCAAGAAGTACCTGACCAAGGTGAAGAACCGCGTCAAGGAGCTCGAGTACGCCCTGCCGTCGATGGGATGGGACAAGCGCGGGCAGGAGGCGATACGCGGCGACCTCCAGCGCATGGTCGCCTTTCTTGGCGACGAGGATGGCCTCCCCGATTCACAGGGCCTCGCGATCTTCGCCTGCGGCGCGGAGAAGTTGTTCGAGGTGAGGCCGCTCCCCCGGGTCCACCGCTCCAGGCTTGTGGTCGATCGCAGTCCGCTGGTGCGCGAACTCGCTGCAAGCGAAGCCGACTTCGGGCGCATCTTCACGGTGACACTCGACCGCGCCATGGCGCTCATCTGGGAGGTGACGGCGTTCGAGGCGAAGGTCGTCCACAAGTTTTCCTCCGAGGTAACTCGCGGCGGGCGGTATCACGCCGAAGGCGCCCGCAACAACGCCACCGGCGAGCACGGGTTCCACAATCGGATCCGCGACGAGAAGCGCCGACATCTTGAGGGCGTGGCACGAGCCCTCTTCGACCTTGATCGCCAGTCGCCAGGCCATCAGATCGTCATTGCCGGCGCCGCCAATGACGCCACCGCGCTCGAGCCCTATCTCCACAACTATCTCGCCGACCGTCTCATCGGATTTACCCGCCTGGCGCCGAAGGATGCCACACCCGAGGCGGTCTATCAGGCCACGATGTCGGTCCGCGCCGAACACGCGCGATCGGCCGAGTCGCGTCATATTGAGGAACTCGCCGAGGGACTTGGGACCGGGTGGGCCGTCAACGGGGTGCGAGAAACACTCAACGCACTCTCGCAGGGACAGGTTCGCCTGCTGCTGGTGCGTGGCGATGCGACCACACCAGGCTTCCGCTCGATGAACACCGGGAGACTATCCACGCTGGCTCGCGATCTCCGGGCGGATGGAGAAGTGATTCCCACCGTCGACGTGGTCGACGACGCCATCGAGGAAGCGCTACGGCAGCATGTCGCGCTCGACGTGATGTACGAGCAGGAAACGGCCGATGCCGTCGACGGACTCTCAGCATTGCTGCGCTTCAAGTGATATCAACCGGAGATATCCGATGATGGCCGCCGCGGACGCACCGCTGTCACGTCCCATTCGCGTGCTCGTCGCGAAGCCCGGGCTCGACGGCCACGACCGCGGGGCGAAGGTGGTCGCCGCGGCGCTGCGCGACGCCGGCATGGAGGTCATCTACACCGGCTTGCACCAGACGCCAGAGATGATCGCGTCGGCTGCGATTCAGGAAGACGTCGATGTCGTCGGCCTGTCGATTCTCTCCGGTGCGCACATGACGCTCTTCCCGCGCGTGCATCAACTGCTGATCGCGCAGGGGCGCAATGACATCCTGCTCACCGGTGGCGGCATCATTCCGCAGGAGGACATGACCGCGCTGCAGGCGCAGGGGATCGGCCGGCTCTTCGGACCCGGCACGTCGACCGCTGACCTGATCGCCTACGTCCAGGACTGGGCGCACGCCAACCTCCACAGCTGATCGCGTCTCGCGCCTTCGCGCCATGACCGATGAATTCTCCGCGCTCGCGGCCCGGATACGCCTCGGCGGCGGCCCGAAGCGCGTCGAGAAGATGCACGCCAAGGGACAGCTGGCACCGCGCGAGCGGGTCGAGGCGCTGCTCGACGCTGACGCGCCGTGGTTCGAGATCGGGCTGCTGGTGGCGCACGATCGCTATCACGGCGACGCGCCCGCCGCCGGTGTCATCACCGGCGTTGGTGTCGTGGGCGGACGGCAGGTCGTGGTCGTTGCCAACGACGCCACCGTCAAGGCGGGCTCGTGGTGGCCCGAGACGATCACCAAGATCCTGCGGGCGCAGGAAGTTGCCATGCGCGAACGGATCCCGATCATCTACCTGGTCGACTCGGCCGGCGTCAACCTGCCATATCAGGAAGGCGTCTTTCCCGGACAGTACGGCGCTGCGCGGATCTTCTACTACAACTCGCTCATGCGCCGATACCTGCACGTGCCCCAGATCGCCGCTGTGATGGGGAGCTGCATTGCCGGCGGCGCGTACCTGCCTGCGCTCTCCGACGTGATCTTCATGGTCGACGGCACGTCGTTCATGGGGCTCGGCGGTCCGAATCTCGTGAAGGGCGCCACCGGTCAGACCGTCGACGGCGAATCCCTTGGCGGCGCGAGGGCGCACACCGAGATCAGCGGCGTCGCGCACTATCGCGCCGCGTCGGACGCTGACTGCGTGCTGCGCATTCGCGAATACGTCCACCGACTTCCGCGCACCGCGCCGCTGCCACAGAGCGGTGCGGCCGAGCCGCCGCGCACGCCGCCCGATGCGCTCTACGACATCCTGCCCCACGATCACCGACTCTCCTACGACATGCGTCACGTGCTCGACTGCCTTCTCGACCGGGGTGCGCTCGACGAGTTCCAGCCGGATCTCGCCGGCGAGATCCTCTGCGGGCACGGCCGCATCGCCGGGCGCGCCGTCGCGGTCATCGCCAACCAGCGCGGTCTCATCAAGGGACGCAGCGGCGAGAAGCCGCGCTTCGGCGGGATTGTCTACGCCGAAAGCGCGGAGAAGGCGGCGTACTTTATCGACAACGCCAACCGCGAGCGGCTGCCGATCCTCTTCGTCCAGGATGTCAGCGGCTTCATGGTCGGGCCCGATGCCGAGCACGAGGGGATCATCCGCGCCGGTGCGCGCTTTGTCGAGGCGATGGCAACCGCCACCGTCCCCAAGCTGGTGCTGACGGTGAACCACGCTTCCGGCGCCGGGTATTACGCGATGGCCGGGCAGGGATTCGACCCGGACTTCATCCTCTCCTGGCCGACCGGACGCATGGCGGTGATGGAGGGCGAATCGGCGATCGTGGCGGCGCACGGTACCGCGATCGAGAAAGCGCAGAAGGAGCGTCGACCGCTGGATGCCGATACCCAGAGTTCGATTGATGTGATGCGCGTCGACTACGAGCATCAGCTCGACGCCCGCTACGCGGCCGCCCGCGGCTTCGTCGATGCCATCGTCCGCCCCGAGGAAACGCGCGACCTGCTCGCGTTCCTGCTCGGCGTCACCGAGAACAACACCGGCCCCCATCTGGGGCCGTTCGTCCTCGAAGGAATTCGCCCATGACTGCTGCCGCGCCGAAGGCATCGAAGACGGTGCGAATTGCCGCTGGTCAGGGTTTCTGGGGCGACTGGCTCGAAGCACCGGTGCGGCAGGTCCGCGGTGGCCAGATCGACTACCTCGTCCTCGATTACCTCGCCGAAGTCACGATGTCGATCCTGCAAAAGCAGCGCAGCCGCGACGCCGACGCCGGTTTTGCTCGCGATTTCGTCGCGCAGATGGAACGGATCCTCCCCGACATCGCGACGCGTGGCATCCGCGTGATCTCGAACGCCGGCGGCGTCAACCCTCGCGCGTGCGCCATCGCGCTCCGTGCAGTGGCCGACCGCCTCGGTCTTGGTCAACAGATCCGCATCGGTCTGGTGACGGGCGATGATCTGATGGAGCGGCTCGACACGCTCGTCGCCGAGGGTCAACCGTTCGCAAGCATGGACACTGGTCGCCCGCTGAGTGATGTCCGCGACCAGGTTCGCGCGGCCAATGCGTATATCGGAATGGCCCCCGTGGTCAGCGCACTGCAGCAGGGCGCCAATGTGGTGATCACCGGTCGGGTCACCGACACCGGGTTGACGCTTGGCCCTCTCGTGCACGAGTTCGGATGGTCGTTCGAGGACTGGGACCGTCTGGCCGCTGGAACCATCGCGGGCCACATCCTCGAATGCGGTGCCCAGAGTTCCGGCGGAAACCTGCTCCGCGACTGGCGGAAGGTCGAGCGCCTCGCCGATGTCGGCTTTCCTATCGCCGAGGTGCGGGCCGACGGGTCGTTCACGGTGACCAAACACACGGGCACCGGCGGCGTCGTGAACCTCGCGTCGGTGACCGAGCAGCTGGTCTACGAGATGGGTGATCCACACGCCTACATCACGCCCGACGGCGTGGCCGATTTCACGTCGATCCAGTTGCAGGACCTCGGTGCCGATCGCGTCAACGTGTCTGGCATTCGCGGATCGGCGCGGACGCCGATGCTGAAGGTGTCCGTCGCGTGGTTCTACGGCTACAAGGCCGTCGGCACGCTGGTGTACGCCTGGCCTGACGCTGTGGACAAGGCGCGTGCGGCCGACGCCGTACTCCGCCAACGGCTAAGTGACCTCGGCTTGGAGTTCGAGCAGATCCTGACCGAACTGGTCGGCGTCGACGCGACCCATGGCCGGCTCAGTGGGCGCCCCGATCCCGACATCGCTGAGGTCACGCTCCGCGTTGGGGTCCGTGCCCGCGAGCGCGCACCGGTCGAACGGTTCACCCGCGAAATCGCACCGCTGGTGTTGACTGGCCCGCCCAGCGTGACCGGCTTCGCCGGCGGGCGTCCGCAGGTCGAGGAGATCGTCGCCTACTGGCCCGCGCTCGTCGCACGCGACAAGATCGAGCCCTTCATCCGCGTGGAGATGATGTGACGACGCGCCCGCTGCAATTGCGCTATCTCGCCCACGCGCGATCGGGTGACAAGGGTGATACCGCCAACGTCGGCCTGATCGCGTTCGACCCGTCACTCTTCGCGCTGCTCGAGCGCGAAGTAACGGTGGCCCGCGTCGCCGCGCATTTCGCGGGGATGGTCACCGCGGTCGAGCGTTTTGAACTCCCCAACCTGCACGCGCTCAACTTTCTGCTCCACGGCGCGCTCGACGGCGGCGGCACGCTCTCACTGAAGACCGACGCGCAGGGCAAGGTGTTCTCGACCGCGCTGTTGCGGATGTTCGTCGATGTGCCGCCAGACGTTGCAGCGCAGTGGGGGCCACCCGATGGCTGACAGCCTGGTGACCACGCTCGACGGTGGCGTGCTGACCCTCACGCTGAATCGTCCGGAAAAGCGCAACGCGATCGACGTGGCAATCCTCGATGGGCTGGCTGAAGGGCTCGCGCGCGCCGAGCTCGAGCGCGACGTGCGGGTGGTGGTGATCCGCGGCGCCGGGCCCGATTTCTGTGCCGGCGCGGATCTCGGCGAACTTCTCGCGTCGGTGGATCGCCCGCCCGAGGAAAATGAGCGCGCCGCCCTCGCCCTCGGCGAAATCTTTCTCGCCCTGCGCCACCTACCCAAGCCGAGCATCGCGATCGTGCAGGGAAGGGCGCTGGCCGGCGGTGCCGGTCTGGCG
>JBEPVV010000155.1:0-5265 GCA_041690795.1 Gemmatimonadota bacterium
CCGCAAGGGCAGCGCGAACACCGCGGAGTTCTTCGGCGCCGGCCGCGCAGCGCCATGGTGGCTGATTGGCGTGTCGATGGTGGCAACCACCTTCAGCACCGACACGCCCAACCTGGTCACCAATTTCGTTCGCACCGGCGGCGTGTCGAAGAACTGGCTCTGGTGGGCCTTCCTGCTCACCGGCATGGCGACCGTATTCTTCTTCGCCAAGCTCTGGCGACGCAGCGGCGTGCTCACCGACCTCGAATTCTACGAGATTCGCTACAGTGGCCGCGCCGCCACCTGGGTGCGCGGATTCCGCTCGATCTACCTCGGGCTGATCTTCAACTGCTTCATCATGGCCACCGTCAACCTGGCTGCGGCCAAAATCGCCAACATCGTCCTCGGCTGGCCGATGTGGCAGACGCTGCTCATCTGTGCCTTCCTCAACGTGGGATTTGCGAGCATCGCGGGACTCTGGGGCGTGCTGGTCATCGATTTCATCCAGTTCGGCGTCGCAATGACCGGAGCGTTTGCAGTAGCGTACTTCGCGCTGAAGCAACCGGCGGTCGGCGGTCTCCATGGTCTCGTGGCGCAGCTGCCCGCGACGACGCTGAACCTCCTCCCCGATTTCAGCGACTGGCAGATGACGTTGACGCTCTTCATCATCCCGCTCACCGTGCAATGGTGGTCGGTGTGGTATCCTGGCGCCGAACCAGGTGGCGGCAGCTACATCGCCCAGCGCATGCTCGCCGCCCGCTCCGAAGCCGATGCGCTCGGTGGCACACTGCTCTTCAACATCGCCCACTATGCGCTCCGGTCGTGGCCGTGGATCGTCGTCGCCCTCGCGTCGATCGTCATCTTTCCCACGCTGGACTCGATCCGCGTGGCCTTCCCCCATGTCGACCCGCGCCTGGTCGGCCACGACATGGCGTACCCGGCGATGCTCAAGTTCCTGCCGCACGGCTTCCTCGGCCTGATGCTCGGCGCCATGGAGGCCGCGTACCGCTCGACCATCATGACGCACCTCAATTGGGGTTCGTCGTATCTCGTGCACGACTTCTGGCGGCGCTTCGTGCGGCCCAACGCCAGCGAGCGGCACTACGTGATGGTCGGACGGATCTGCACCGCGATGCTGATGATCTTCGCCGCACTGCTCGCGTACGAACTCGACAACGCGCAGCAGGCCTTCGGCCTGATCCTCTCGATCGGAGCTGGCACCGGGTTGATCTACCTGTTGCGCTGGTTCTGGTGGCGCATCAACGCCTGGTGCGAAATCGCCGCGATGACGACGTCGTTCGTGGTCGCGATCGGCTTCTTCATCGCCAGCAAGCACGGCATGCAGGTGCCCGATCACGTGTCGCTGCTCTGGACCATCGCCGCCACGACGGTGGTGTGGGTCGCGACGGCGTTCGTGACGCCGGCCACTGACCGCGCGACCCTGCTCTCGTTCTACCGGAAGGTGCGGCCGGCCGGGCCCGGCTGGCGCTCGGTGCGGGCAGAAGCCGGAATTCCAACGTCACCCGATTCCCTTCCGCAGGCGTTCCTGGCCTGGATCTGCGGACTCTTCACCGTATACGGCGCGCTGTTCGGCACCGGTTCGCTCCTCTATGGTCGAACCGGCATCGGGATATTCTGGGTGATCACCGGACTCGTCGGCGCTGCGGGCCTCGTCTACCTCGTGCCGCGAATGTGGGCGACCCCGGCGTCGACCTGATGCGCAGCTAGCCAGATGACCGGCAATGACACGCGCCTGGCGGTGGTGCTCGCCGCCGGGCGCGGCACCCGGATGCGCGAGGCGAGGCCGGGCGAGGAACTCGATCCGGCACAGGCACTGGCAGCGGCGCACGGGCTCAAGGGAATGATTCCGGACGGCGCGGGGCGGCCGTTCCTCGACCACGTGCTGTCATCGCTCGCGGATGCAGGAATTGACGACATCTGTCTCGTGGTCGGCCCGGATCATGGCGTCGTGCGCCAGCACTACACTCGGCAGCCTCCGCGCCGGATCCGGCTCACCTTCGTGGTGCAGCAGGAGGCGCGCGGTACCGCGGATGCGGTGCGGATGGTCGAACCCTGGGCGAACACCCGCGATTTTCTCGTGCTCAATGCAGACAACCTCTATCCGGTGCCCGCCATACGGGCACTGGGCGAGCTGGGCTCCCCAGGACTGATCGCCTTCGACCGCGACGCGCTGATTCGCGACGGGAACATTGACGCGGCACGCATCGCCGCGTTCGCACTCCTCGAACTCGATGCCGATGACATCCTCACCGCCATCATCGAGAAGCCGGTCGCGGGTGTAAAAGCGGCGCAGCCAGCACATCCTTCGGTGTCGATCAGCATGAACCTCTGGCGCTTCGATTCACGGATCTTCCCCGCCTGCCGTCAGGTCCCGAGCTCGCCGCGGGGCGAATTCGAATTGCCGCTTGCGGTGGCCGTGGCGATCAAGGAGGGCGTGCGCTTTCGCGCCATCCGCATGCAGGCTGGTGTACTCGATCTTTCCAACCGCGGCGACATTGCCACCATGGCCGCGCAGCTTGCCGTCAACCGCGTGGAGCCATGAGCTGGCTTGAGCGCGCCACTGCCATCGGTCTCGCCGGTGATGCAGCGGCGCTCGCCGCGCAGCGCTTCGACGAGGTGGCGACGCGTCACGCCGCGCTCTTCGGCTCGGCCGACACCGCCGATGCGTGGTGGATTCCGGGTCGCATCGAAGTCCTCGGCAAACACACCGACTACGGCGGCGGCCGTTCACTCCTCTGTGCCGTGGAGCGCGGCTTTCATGTGATCGCGTCTCCCCGCGCCGACGGGATCATCCGGCTGGTCGATGCGTCCACCGGTGCCTCGGCGACCATACCGCTGCGCGCCGATGCGCCTCCTCGCCCGGGTCACTGGACCGACTATCCGATTTCAGTCGCTCGACGGGTCGCCCGCGATTTTCCGGGAGCACAGGCCGGGATGAACGCGGTGGTCCGTTCGTCGCTGCCATCTGCCTCGGGGATGTCGTCTTCCAGCGCGCTCGTCATCGCGACCTTTCTTCCGCTTGCCGCGTTCAACCAACTTGCCACATCGCTTCAGTGGCAGGCGAATATTGCCGATGATGATGCATTGGCCGAGTACCTCGGCGCGATGGAAAACGGGAGGGTGTTTCACGCCTTTGCGGCCGATCGCGGTGTCGGCACGCAGGGAGGAGCAGAGGACCAGACCGCCATCCTCCGCGCCGAACCCGGCAGGCTGCTCCAGTACCATTTCATCCCGGTGACCCGCGAGGCGGCGATCGACGTTCCCGCAGGGTGGCAGTTCGTGCTGGCAATGTCGGGCGTACATGCGGCCAAGGGCGGTGCGGCGCAAGCCCGGTACAACGCCCTCGCTGCCGAAATCGCCGCGCTGACCGCAACGGGGAACCGTGCGACGGCACGAGACGATCGTTCGCTCTTTGCGGCCCTTCGTAGCAGCTCCAGTGCAGCGGACACGCTCGCCGAAGCGGTGCGATCGGAGGGCGCTGTCAACGCCAACGAGCTGGTAACGCGCCTGCAGCAGTTCGTCGCGGAATCGATGGACATCATCCCGGCGGTCGCAAGGCATCTTGCCGCTGGCGAGATGGAACGGCTCGGTGCGCCGATCGAACGCTCACAGCGACTGGCGGAGACTGCGCTTCGCAACCAGATTCCGGAGACCATATATCTGGCCCGGCGGGCCACCGAACTTGGTGCGGCAGGCTCGTCGGCGTTCGGTGCGGGATTTGGCGGCAGCGTCTGGGCGCTGGTCCCGGACGCGAAGGTACCCGAGTTCCTGACACGGTGGCGTCGCGATTACCTCGAGCTCTTTCCGCAGCACCGACTCCGCGCCGATTTCTTCGGGTCGCGTGCCGCTCCGGCCGCCTGCCGGCTCGCCCGACTCCCTTGACTCCCCCTGTGGGAGGGCTATGCTGCGTCTTCCCGACGCCGGACACTGAATGAGTCAGCCAACCCGGGCATGCCCGAGCTGTCATACACCGCTTCCCGGCATGGCGTCGTTCTGCTACGTATGCGGCACCGCCACACCTGCTGGACTGAATCGGGAAACCGGCGAAGCCGTGACCGTCACTGGCCGCTCAGGCATTGGCCCGGCCGACCTGATTCGCAAGTTGCAGCGCGCCCTCGGCCCGGGATACGAGCTGCAGGAGCGGATTGGCGCAGGCGGCTTTGCCGAGGTCTTCCGCGCCCGCGACCTCCGCCTCAAGCGCGACCTCGCCGTCAAGGTGCTCCGCCCCGACCTCGGCCTATCGCCCGACCTGCTGCAGCGCTTTCGCCGCGAAGCCGAGACGATCGCGACGCTGCGCAACGCGCACATCGTACCGGTGTTCGATATCGGCGAGGCCGAAGGCCTCGCGTTCATCATGATGCCGCTGATCGCAGGAGAGAGCCTACGCGGCGTCCTCGATCGCGAGAAATCGTTGCCGCCCGATGAAGTGCGCCGCATCCTTCGCGAAGCGGCACTCGGCCTTGCTGCCGCCCATGACGCCGGCGTCGTCCATCGAGACATCAAGCCGGAAAACATCATGCTCGAGGGGCGCGAGAAGCGTGTCCTCCTGATGGATTTCGGGATTTCGAAAGCAGTCGGCGCAGCCACCGATGAAGAGCCGGGCAAGACGCTCACCACCACCGGCATCATCATCGGCACGCCGCAATACATGAGCCCTGAGCAGGCGTGCGGCGACAAGTCGATCGACGCCCGCAGCGATCAGTACTCGCTTGCAGTCGTCGGCTACCGGATGCTCGCAGGCGCGCTGCCGTTCGAAGGCGAGTCCACGCGCGCCGTACTGTACCAGCAGCTCGTGGCCGAACCGCCGCCGATCGCCACCAAGGTGGCAGGCATTCCGGAAGGACTCGCCAACGCGATCCAGCGCGCGATGGCGAAGGATCCCGCCGAGCGCTTTGCGAACATGATCGAGTTCGCCGCGACGCTCGAAAGCGACGTCGGCTACGCGCAACCGGCGCGCACGGCAATCCCGCCCGCGCCACGTCGTCGCCACTGGGTCATGAGTGGAATCTTCGCGGCGTGCGTAATTGTCGGCGCGCTTGCCTGGGTATTGACGCGGCCGAAGGCAGGGAGCGATGCCGCCGGCACATTGCCGTCCACCGTGGCAACGACCCCGACGCCGCCACCGGTCACGGTCGCCCCGCCTGTCGCTGCACCGACGCCGGCATCACCCGGAAAGACGGTAGCCCAAGCGCCGGCCGTCCCAACGGCGGTGGGCAAGCCCGGGGCGAGCAAGTCTGCGGGAGCTGCACCGGGTCGAGCTGCCGG
>JBEPVV010000156.1:0-5246 GCA_041690795.1 Gemmatimonadota bacterium
CACTCAGAGTCTCGATGCGCGCGGACACGTCGTCGCCACATCGTCAGGCGGCCGGGTGCTTCATACCGAGCACCTGATCTTCGATCGGAACCAGAATCGGATCACCTCCGATTCGGCGTTCACGTCGACGTCGCCGAAGGGCAACCTCAAGGGCGCATCGTTCGAGTCGGATCCGTCGTTCAAGAACGTCTCGGTCGACAAGCCGCGCGACCTGCGCGTCAAGGGCAAGCCGTTCATCATTCCGGGCCAGGACGCCAAGCCTTGAGGGGGACGCTCGCCCTGCTCGCGGGCACCGTGCTCCTTGCGCCGTCGGTGCAGGCTCAGAAGCCGGCGAAGGGACGTGCCTGTCTCTTCGCCCTCGACCGCGCCGACCGCCGGCTCAACGCCGTGACCGTTTTCGCCAACAACCAGAATTTCGATGTTGCCGGCAACGTGCAGATGCACTGCCAGGGACAGCCGGTCTACATGACCACGGATTCGGTCAGTGTCATCAGTGGCGATTTCTTTCGCGCATTCGGGCACGCCGTGTACCGCGATCCGTCCTACCGCATCGATGCCGACACGATCTATTACACGCGCCGGATCGAGAAAATCGAGGCGCGCGGGCACGTGATCGTCTATGACAAGCAATCCGGCTCGACCCTTCGCGGGCCGTCGGTCGACTACCTCCGCGAGGTCAAGGGGATCAACGACAGCGCCTCGGTACTGGCGATGCAGCGACCGACCGTCCGATATTTCACCCGCACCGCACCCCTTGACACGATTACCACTCGTCCGTACAACCTCACCGGCGACGTGCTCCACGGTTTCGGACAGTCGCGGCTCTGGGGCAACGGCAGCATCGTGCTCACGCAGGACTCGGTGCGCGGGGTCGGCGATTCGCTCAGCTTCGTGCGGGGCAAGGTAGGCACCGGTCGTCTGATGGGTGACAGCGCGACGCTGCGCCGCGCCGGCAACGATTCCTTCACCGTGGCTGGCAAGGAAATCCGCCTCGGCCTCGTCGATGATCGGATCCACGAATTGCGATCGTTCCGCGATGCGCGCGTGCGCCGTGGCGTGACGGATGTGCGCGGCGACACGATCGTGATGGGATTCACCAGCGACAAGCTTTCATCGACGCTGGCCTGGGCACGGAAGACCGGTGCGACGCTGCACAGCACCGGCTACGACGTCAAGGGCGACTCGCTGGCGTTTGACACACCGGGCGAAGTCCTGCATGAGGTTCGCGTCTTCGTCGACGGGATGATCGTCAGTCCGCGCGACACCAGCGGACCGAAGATTGCCCGGGTTGCTGGAGACTCGACGCCGCCGGACTCGACACGGAACACCCTCTGGGGCGACCGGATGGTGGCGCGATTCGCCCAGATCGATTCGGCGGGCGTGATGGTCACAAGGCTGCGCGGCCTGCAATCGATCGGCGACGCGAAGTCGCTCTTCTCGCGGACCGTCGTCAAGAATGGCAAGACCTCACCGTCGATCAACTACACCAGGGCCGACACCATCCTGGTGAAGATGAATGGCGGCGACTCCGCCGGCGTCGCATCGGTGCAAGCGTACGGCCACGTCGACGGTGTGCAGCTGGAGACCGCGTCGCTGAAGAAGAGCCGGCCCGATAGCACCGCCAAGCCGGCGATTCCGATCGTGGTTCCGCACCGGTGAGCGTGCTTCGCGCGTCGGGCCTCCGAAAGACCTATTCGCGGCGCGCAGTGGTCAACGACGTGGCGATTGAACTCGCCCAGGGAGAGATTGTCGGACTTCTCGGGCCCAACGGCGCCGGCAAGACCACGACGTTCTACCTGATCACCGGCCTGATCCGTCCGGACCGGGGAACCATCCGGCTCGACGACGACGACATCACCGGGCTGCCGATGTACAAGCGGGTTCGCCGGGGCCTCGGCTACCTGCCGCAGGAGCCGTCGATCTTTCGCAGCATGACCGTGGAGCAGAATGTCCTTGCCATTCTCGAAGTCCTCAAGCTCTCGCGTGCCGAACGCATGCGCCGGCTCGACCAGATGCTCGCGGAGCTGGGGTTGACGCCGCTACGCCATGCGCAGGCCTTCACGCTGAGCGGTGGCGAGCGACGCCGCCTGGAGATCACGCGAGCGCTGGCGACGAATCCGAAGTTCATGCTGCTCGACGAACCGTTCGCCGGCGTCGATCCGATCGCGGTGCACGACATCCAGACGATCGTGGCTTCGCTGCGGGATCGGGGTATCGGCGTCCTGATTACCGATCACAACGTCGAACAGACGCTCGAGATCGTCGACCGCGCGTACATCATGCACGAAGGAACCGTGCAGGCCGCCGGCTCGGTGCAGGAGCTGGTGTGGAATGACCGCGTCTCGGACCTCTACCTGGGCCCGACGCTCACCGCGCGGCTACGCAGCCGCATGGAGTCGCCCGTATGAAGACCGGCCTCCACCAGCAGACCGGGCTACGGCAGGAACTGCGGATCAATCCACGCCTCTACCAGGCGATGGACATGCTCTACATGCCGATGCTCGACCTCCAGCAGCACCTGCAGCAGGAGCTGCTCAACAATCCTTTCCTCGAACTCGAAGAGGCCGAGGAGGAAGCCGTTGCCGAAAAGACAACGGAGCAGGAGCAGGAAGAGACGAAGAAGGACGACGAAGTGGATTTGGAGGAAATCCTGATCAACGGGTTTGACGTCGGCGGCCAGCGCGAACAGTTCGAGTCACTGCAGTACGTCGAGCCGGTGTCGGTCGAGACGCGCGACCTCTCTGATCACCTGCGAGACCAGTTGCAGATGCTGGAGATGACTGCCCGCCAGCGACTGCTCTGCGAGGAGATCATCGGCAACATCACCGAGGAAGGGCGGCTTGGAGCTACTCCGGAGCAGATCCTGGAGTCGGTCAACCAGTGGCTGCTTTCCAACAATCCCCACACGACGCCCGAAGAGAGTGACGACCCCTTCGCCATCGACGAGGAAGGCGACGAGCCGCCGGCGGTGACGAACGGCAACGGGCATGGCGCGTTGCCGCCAGGTGTGCTGATCTTTTCGGTCGCCGAGTTCGACGTCGCCTTGGCCGTCATCCAGGCGCTCGACCCTGCCGGCGTCGGTGCACGCGACCTGCGGGAATGCCTGCTGCTCCAGCTCAAGGACGTGGGCGACTCGACGTCCCTCACGTACCGTTTTGTCGACGAGGCGTTCCCCGACCTGATCGCGCATCGCTGGAACGACCTCGCGCGCAAGTTCGGTGTCGAGCCGAAGGCGGCGCAGACCGCAGCGGATGCGCTGTCGCGGTTCGACCCGAAGCCGGGCCTGAAGTATTCGGATCAGGGGGAGTCCTACATCACCCCCGATCTCATTGTCGACAAGATCGACGGTCGCTATCACGTCTTCCTCAACGACACCGGCGTGCCGCGCCTGCGCCTCTCCCGCGCCTACCAGGAGATCGCCCGCGATCGCGCCAAGATGACGGCCGAGAACCGGGATTTCATCGCGTCGCGGATGAACAGCGCGACGTGGATGGTCCAGGCAATCGAGCAGCGGCGGCAGACGATGCTCAAGGTCATGAATTTCATTGTGGACCGGCAGCGCGATTTCTTCGAGAAGGGCATCGAGCATCTGCGCCCTCTGACGCTTCGTGAGGTTGCCGAAGTGATCTCGATGCACGAGTCGACGGTCAGCCGCGTGACCAACGAGAAGTACGTGCAGACTCCCCGCGGCGTGCTGCCGCTCAAGTTCTTCTTCTCGAGCGCGCTCTCGACGGCGTCGGGTGAAGACGCATCAGCCCGTTCGATCCGCGCCAAGCTGGAGAAGATGGTCGCCGAGGAAAAGCCGGCGAAGCCGCTGACCGACCAGCAGATCGTTCACCTGTTCGAAGAGCAGGGAATCCAGATCGCCCGCCGCACTGTCGCCAAGTACCGCGACCAGCTTGGCATTCTCCCGGCCCGGATGCGCAAGCGCGTATGACGGGGCCGGTCCGTGTCTCGCTGTTGGTGCCCGCAAAGGACGAGGCGGAGAACCTCGACGAGTTCCTGCGACAATGCGCCGAATCGCTGCCCGCGATCGGCGTGGCGTACGAGGTGGTGGTCGTCGACGACGGATCCCGCGACAACAGTGCCGCAGTATTGGTCGAGCTGCAGCAGCGGTATCCGTTCCTGCGCGTCGTCACGCACCTCCGGCAGCGGGGCATCGCCGATGCACTCCGCAGCGCAGCCGACGTGGCGGCAGGTGACGTGCTGGTGTTCTATCCAGCCGACCTGCAGTATCGCCCGGAAGACGTCGGCAAGCTGGTGGCACCCATTCTCGCCGACGCGGCCGACATCGTCACCGGCACCAAGCAGGGGAAGTACGAGAAGGCGTTCGTCTCGAGTGTTTACAACACGCTCTGCCGCTGGCTCTTCGGGATACGGGTGACCGATCTCAACTCGGTCAAGGCGTTTCGCCGCGACGTGATGCTCGTGCAACCGCTGCGACCGGATTTTCACCGCTACATGGTGGTCATCGCCGCGGCCGAGGGATTCCGCCTCACCTCGACACCGGTGCCGCTCTATCCGCGGACCGCTGGCACGTCGAAGTTTACCTGGCGGCGGATTCCGATCGGCGTCCTCGACCTGCTGTCGGTCTGGTTCCAGCTGCGCTTCGGCCGCAAACCGATGCTCTTCTTCGGGATCGCAGGCGCCGCGCTCTTCCTCGTCGGTTTTGTTGCCGGGCTCGCGGCACTGGTGCTCCGCTACGGCTACCTGCTCGGCTTCGACTCGCTGCGAACCGGATTCCGTCCGCTGCTGACGCTGATCGAGATGATGGTGATCAGCGGCTTTGTACTCTTCGGTTTTGGATTCATCGGCGAGATGCTCGCCGGGATTCGCGAGGAGCAGCGGGAGATGCTGCGCCGGTTGCAGGCCAACCGGCCGGAATGAACCATGCGCGCCATCTGGATCACGCACAACTATCCACGCTTTGCGGGTGATGTCGCCGGTGCATTCCTGCACCCACTGGCGGTGTCACTCCGCGAGCTCGATGTCGACGTGCGCATCATCGCCCCGAGCGATGCCGGTGAAACCGGCCCCGGAGAACTGGATGGCGTACCGGTCGAGCGGGTCCGCTATGGCACCGCCGCCGAAGAGCACCTCGCCTATCAGGGCACGAAGACGGACGCCGTGCGCTCGCTGTCAGGCTTCCGCGCCTTCAGGCGCCTGCGGGCGGCGATGGGAGCGGCGGCGTCTGCCGAAATCGCGCGCGCGCCGGCGGGCGCGATCGTGCATGCCCACTGGTGGGT
>JBEPVV010000157.1:0-5211 GCA_041690795.1 Gemmatimonadota bacterium
AAACACCCCAGATCTCCCGGGTCAGGAACCATTCCCATGGCCGAGGCAACCGGTCCAGCAGTCCAGGGGCCGACGACCATCAGCATCATCGCCGGCGATCCGTTCGGCTCGATCCAGCGCAGCCGGGATTCCTTCGTCAATCTCGTCGACAAGGCGCCGTTCGGTGTCTACGTCGTCGATGCGCACCTGTGCATTTACCTGGTCAACGCCGGCGCGCAGGCGGCCTTCGTGAACGTGCGCCCGCTGATCGGCCGCCCGTTCGCCGAAGCCATGCACATTCTCTGGCCAGAGCCGTTCGCCAGTGAGGCAGTCCAGCGCTTTCTGCATACGCTGGCAACCGGCGACTCCTACATCGCGCCTTCGCTGATCGAGGAGCGGAAGGACGTCGGTGAACTCCATTCGTTCGAGTGGGAAATCCACCGGACCACGCTTCCCGACGGTGGCTTCGGCGTGGTCTGCTATTTCTACGATTCGACCAAACTGCGCCAGGCGGAGCGATCGCTGCGTGAGGCGAGTCGCCGCAGCGACGCTGCGCTGCTGGCCGGTGAAGTGGGCACTTATTTCTGGGACATTCTCCGCGACGAGCTCACAGGCGACGTCAACTTCGTGTCGATGTTCGATATCGAGCTCGATGCGAACGCCCCTGCGCCGTTGAGTACGTTCTTCAACCAGATCCATCCCGATGATCAGGCTCGCGTGGGCGAGCAGATCCAGCGCACCCTCGAGGCCGACGCGCCCTTCGCGGAAGAGTACCGGATCCTTCACTCCGGCGGCGAACGGTGGGTGATCTCGCGGGGCGTGGTCGAGCGCAACGGCGAGGGCAAGCCGGCGGGATGGGCCGGGGTCCTCGTCGACATCAGCGACCGCAAACGAGCGGAAGTCGAGCGCCTCGCATTGCTCGAGAGCGAACGCGCGGCACGGGCGGTGGCCGAGCGGGCCAGTTACATGAAGGACGAGTTCCTGGCAACACTTTCCCATGAACTGCGCACGCCGCTGTCGGCCATCCTCGGCTGGTCGCGAATCCTCGCCGGCAAGTACGCGGGCGAAGCCGACCTGGTCGAGGGATTGCGCACGATCGAGCGTAACGCGCGCGCTCAGACGCAGATCATCGAGGATTTGCTCGACATGAGCCGCATCATCAGTGGCAAGGTGCGGCTCGATATCCAGCGGGTCGCGCTGGCAAGCGTTGTCCGCTCGGCGATCGACACGGTACGACCAGCGGCCGATGCGAAGGGCGTTCGTCTCGAGCTGACAGTGGATCCGTTCGCGACCCCCATCAGCGCCGACCCGAGCCGGCTTCAACAGGTGTTCTGGAACCTCCTGAGTAACGCCGTCAAGTTCACGCCGCGCGACCGGCGCGTGGAAGTCCGCGTACGGCGCGTCGACTCCAGCCTCGAGGTCAGCATCGCCGACAGCGGCGAAGGCATTCGCACCGACTTTCTACCACACGTCTTCGACCGTTTCCGCCAGGCCGATGCGTCAAGCAGCCGGCAGCACGGAGGCCTGGGGCTGGGACTGGCCATCGTCAAGCAGTTGGTCGAGCTGCATGGTGGCTGGGTGGGCGCGAGCAGCGACGGCCCGGGACTGGGCGCGACATTTACCGTTGGCCTTCCCATCGCATCGAGCCTGGCGGGGAGCGAGGTGCCGACCGCGACCGCGCCGGCCGAGGCGGTGGAATTTGCCAGTCAGGCGGCCCCGGGCGATGATATCGCCGGGGTGAAAATACTGATCGTCGATGATGACCCGGACACGCGCGCCCTTCTTCGCCGGTTGCTGGAGGGCTGCGACGCCGTGGTGACCGTGGCGAGTTCGGCGTCGGAGGCGCTCGACCTGCTGCGCGCGGAGCGGCCCGACATCCTGATTTCCGACATCGGCATGCCCAGCGAGGATGGTTACTCGCTGATTCGTCGCGTGCGCGCGCTGAGCGCTGCCGAGGGGGGCAACACGGTGGCGATCGCGTTGACCGCGTACGCCAGGGCAGAGGATCGCGTCAGTGCGCTGCGCGCCGGATTCGAACATCACACCGCCAAGCCGGTCGAACCGTCCGAACTGGTGGCAATCGTTGCCAGTGCGATCCGGCAAGTCGAACCGAAGCGCTGACGCCGAACCCTGGAGAGTACGATGGTAGAGATTTCAGTTGCAGGTGATCGCTTGCGATTTGCTGTCCAGGGCTGGGACAGGCTCTGGGCGCTCAAGAGCGAACTGGAGATCCCGGTTGCACACGTCACCAGCGTGCGCCAGGATGCCGAGCCGGCACGAGGGTGGTGGCACGGCCTGCGCCTCCCAGGCACCCAGATCCCCGGAGTGCTGACCGCAGGCAGCTTCTACCAGTCCGATGGCGTCGTGTTCTACGACGTCCACGATCCGGAGCAGACCATCGTCCTCGAGCTCGATCACGAGCACTACCGCCGCCTGGTGATCGAGGTGGCCGACCCGGCAAGTTCGGTGGCGATGATCCAGCGCGCGATGACCCCGAATACCTAGCTGTCTAGTAGACCCAGCCGCCGGCCTGGAGCATCTCGACCAGCCCCGGCGTGTGAAGAGACAGCGGCGGGAGATATTCGCCCCTGAGCGTTCGCGACCACCAACCGCCCGTCTGTTGCAACTCGGCGGGTGTGGTGAAGCGGTATTGATAGAGGCGCGCACGGATCAGTACTGGCGGCTTGTCCGGAAACGGGTTCGGCCCCATCAGGCGCAGCGTCGGCGCGTCGTTCTGCAGCAACCGGCCCACGAGTGGCAGGATCCACGGGTCGGCATATTGCCGGTCGAGAGCAGCGAACCACATCAGCCAGTCGAGGCGCAGGTGATACGGCGCGAGCCATCGAGGCCTGCGTGCGACGTCTCCGGGCTTGGCCTTGAATTCATACTCCTTCCACTCAGTGTTACTCGTGGCGGCTGTGTCCTTCGTGCCTTCGAGAATCACTTCGAAGCGATCGCGTGAGACGCTGCCGAACGCGCCGTACGTATTGACCAGGTGCAACGGTTCGAACGATGCGTTCATCAGCTGCCGCGACGACAGCATGTTCATCACGGGACGGATGCTGAGCACGGCCACCACGAGCGCGAGTGCCGCGATGGCAAGTTGATGCGCCAACGCGAGCGGATCGAGCGCGCCCGCGTGCACTGGCAGGATCCGCAACAGAAGGGTGTCGTCGAAGCAGCTGAACGTCACGACGATCGTCAGCCAGTTGAGCCACGAAAGGTTACCGCTGAGGATCAGCGCGCCCTGAAAGGCGATGGTTATGATGGCGGCGGTGTAGCGAACGGGACGGAACGGGACCAGGTATCCGAACGGTGCGATCAGTTCGGCAACATGATTGAAGACCACGCCCGCCTTCTGCATCAGCAGCGGCAAGCGGTTGAAGTACCAGCTCAGCGGATTGGGAATCGGCTGGCTCTGGTAGTGATAGACGAGGCAGGTGAGGTCGCGCCAGCAGGGATCGCCCCGGATCTTGATGAGTCCTGCGCCGAACATCAGCCGGAACACCAGCCAGCGAAACAGCCAGATGACGATCACTGGCGGGGCCACGTTCCGGGCGCCGAGGAAGATCGCGAGGAAGCCCGACTCCAGCAGCAGCGTTTCCCAGCCGAACGAGTACCACGTCTGTCCCACGTTGACGAACGAGAGATAGGCGAGCCACAGCGTACCCCATACTGCCATGCTCACCGGCGTGCCGAAACGTTCCGAGACGCCGACGATCGCCAGGACCGAGCAGGCCACGCCGATCCACGCCAGCGTAGCCGCGAACGCATCGGAGTAATGCGCATGGAAGAGTGATGGCGAACGCCAGAAGTCGGCACGCTCCAGGAACCACGGAACGGGGGTGAGTCCGTGCGATCCGAGCAGCGGCCGGAACTGATTCACTGCGCCAAGGAATGCGACGAGGTAGATCACCGCCAGCGAGCGCTGCAGCAGCCAGCGGGTAAGCCAGTACTCGTTACCGTTGCCGCTGAGCGCGGCAAGCACGGTCATGCGCCAGCTCGCATCGCGGCACGTGCGGCGTGATAGCCGCCCATGCCATGGACGCCGCCACCTGGTGGCGTCGATGCCGAACAGATGTACCATCCCCTGACACTGGTGGCATAGGGATTGAGCTTCGCCATCGGGCGTGCAATGGTCTGCCACGCATCGTTCGATCCGCCGACCACATCACCACCGATGTAGTTGGCATTGTGCTGCTCCAATGACTGGGGAGTCATCGCATGACGCCCGATGATTCGTTGCCCGAACCCCGGGGCAAAGCGCTCGACCTGCTGCTCGATCCGCGTCGTCATGTCGACGTTCGAGCCATTCGGCACATGGCAATAGGCCCACGCCGTGTGCTTTCCCTGGGGCGCTCGCGTGGCGTCGAAGAGTGAAGGCTGCGTGAGCAGCACGAATGGACGGTCCGAAACCGTGCCCGCTGCCGGCGCGCGTTCGGACACGGAGATCTCGTCGAGCGTTCCTCCCAGATGCACGGTGGCGGCGCGGGCGCAATCGGCGTGGCGCCAGGGGATGGGCCCGTCGAGGGCCCAGTCGAGCTTGAATACCGCTGGCCCCTGCCGGAATCGGGCGAGCCCGCGTCGATACCGCTTCGACAGGCGCTCGCCGCCGATGTCGATCAGCCGGCGGGGCGACAGATCGAACAGCACCGTATCGGCCTCACGCAGCTCCGCGGCATCGGTGATGCGATGCGACGTGACGATCTCGCCGCCGAGCGACCGGAGATAGGCGGCGAGCGCATCGGCGATCGATTGCGAGCCGCGGCGCGGGAGTGGCCAGCCCCACGCATGGCCGAGAACCGCCAGTATCAGCCCGAAGGACGCACTGAACGGCGCCTCCAACGGCAGGACCGAATGCGCCGCGATTCCGGCGAACAGCGCGCGCGCCTGTCCGCTCGTGAAGTGACTCTCCGCCAGGCCACGAGCCGAGCGCATCCCGCGCCAGCCGAAGCGCGCCATCGCGAGCGGATGCCGCGGCGGCAGGAGCGGTGCGAGCACGCCATCCAGCAGCGTATCGCCACTTGCAATCAGCGGCGACATCAGCTGGCGATACGCCTCCCCGTCACGGCCCAGTGCGGCGGCGGTTTCATCGAGGGAACGGTAGAGTGTCGCAGCGCTGCCGTCGTCGAACGGATGCGCCAGCGGCGCCGGCGGCTGGATCCATTCGAGCCCGAACTCGTGCAGTGGCAAGGCGCGAAAGAAAGGCGAAGCGACGCCCAGTGGGTGAAT
>JBEPVV010000158.1:0-5162 GCA_041690795.1 Gemmatimonadota bacterium
CGTGATGGGCGACGGCAAGGCTTGGCAAATCCTCAAGAACGGCACAACGGTGATCGGCCTCTTTCAGGGAATGTTCGAGAAGAACATTTTCACCTTCAATCCCGGCTGGGACAGTGCGGCACACGCGCTCCCATCGTTCACCGACGTGCGCGATCTGCAGCATCAATTGCGGCTGCATGGCGTGACGTTCATCTCCGAAGCTGACGCGACCACCAAGGGGCCGGCCAGTTTCATGATTTCCGATCCCGATGGCAACACCATTCTGTTCGATCAGCACATCTGATCGTCGCTGACTCACACCGGCAGTGCGGGGGAGTACATGGACGAGAAATCGCTGTTCCTCGGGTTCTGGACCAAGGAAGCGGCTACGACGCAGAAGGTGATATCGCGGATTCCCGAGGGGTCGGAGTACCGGCCTGATCCGAAGTCGCGGACGGCGCAGCAGATCGCCTGGCAGATTGTCTGTGAGGAGCGGATGATCATCGACGCGCTCGAGACGGGCACGGTCGCATGGGCACCGCCGCCGATGCCAGCGACGATGAAGGAGCTGCTCGCGGCCTATGAGGCGCAGAGCGCCGACATCATCAAGCGATGGACTGCACTCCCGGAAGCGCGCTGGGAGGGCATGCTGGACTTCTTCGGCACCCAGCGCCCGGCGTCGCCGATGGCCTGGAGTTTCCTGTTCGACATCGTCCATCATAGGGGACAGATCACCACCTACCTGCGGCCGATGGGCGCGAAGGTGCCGCAGGTCTATGGTCCGAGCGGCGATGAGCCGTAGACCTCGGTGGCCCGGCCCTCCTCGCGGCACGCTTCGCGGCGCTGCGTGACGACCAGACGCGCCCGGACTATCTCCCGAGGGAGCGATTACATCATGATCTTGGCGAGCGCCGACCCTTTCATCTCCGAACCTTGGTTCTCCGCCGGTTCCACGCTGAGCGCCGCGCCCATTACCCGCGCATTGCCTGGCGGCATCCCCGTCAGGAACGACGCAACCCGCCCCGGCACGGCGTCGATCGTGACCCCGCGCCGCATCCCGTCATCGGTGATGAACCAGAACTGATATTTCTCGCCGGGCCTTGCCGGCGGAAGTCCGTGCACGACGACGCTCCACCGATGAGTGTGATCGTCGGCAATGATCGTGATGCTGCACGGCACGCCGCTGGTCGCGAAATCGGCATGGAGGACTTGTGCGGCGTCGCGCTCCACCGAGAGCGTGTCGCGCAACGCGGCAACCGAGGTCCCCGTCGCGGCGTTGCCGGCATCGAGCGCGGCAATCCTGCCGCGTTGACGCCAGTTCAAGCTGAGCGAGATGAGCAGCGATGCCGCGAGCGCGGCGGGGAGAATCCAGTCATGGCGGCGGCGGCGCGCGCCGACGACCCGGTCGAGTGCTTCGCGCCGGAAGCCCGGCCGGGGCGCAACCGGTTCGACACCCATCGACAGCCAACCCAGGTCACGCTCCAACTCCGCCACCGCATCGCGACATTCGGCGCAGCGCGCCAGGTGATCGCGGTAGCTTCCTTCCTCTTCGGCATCGAGCGCCCGCGCCACCCACGCGGCGCGATGTTCAATGAACCAGTCGTGCGAGGTCATTGGACCCAGTCCTTCAGTGACGCCAGCGCGGGCCGGAGGCGATCGAACGCCAGTCGAAGGCGTGTCTTGACGGTTCCCATCGGAATCGAAAGCTCGCTGGCAATTTCTGAATGCGTCAGCCCGTGAAAATAGGCCAGGCGAACCGCCGCGCGCTGCTCGTCGGGCAACGCAACCAGCGCGGCGTGGACCTGCGTATGCACATGCCACCCGGGTGTTCCGGCTTCGTTCAGTTCCACGGGGGCGACTACCTCGTCGCCCAGAACGCCGACTGCCCGCGCGCCATCAATGGTACGGAGCCGACGATTGCGTCGCCGGAGGCGGTCGATGGCCCGATTCCGCGCGACCCGCAGCAGCCACGGCATCAGGCCACCGCGCTCCGGCTCAACGGTTCCAATCTTCTGCCACGCAATATCGAACACATCAAACACGACCTCTTCCGCTTCGCTGCGGTCGTGAAGAATCGACTCGGTCACGCCGAGGAGCCACGGCGACGTCATGTCGATCAGCTCGGCAAGGGCCGTCTCGTCCCTCGCCAGAAGGCGCTCACGCAGCCCGGCCGGTGCCGCGTTAACGGCCGCCAGTTTCGGTCGGGCAGGTGAGTCGCCAGCAAACGCCATGCTTAGTGTGGCGTCCCGCCGCCGTCCATCGCGCCGGCCTTCTTCATGCCTGTGTCGTGGTTCATCATCATGCCGTCGTGCTTCATCATTCCGTCGTGCATCGTCAATGGCGCCGTGGCGATCGGCAACTTGTGCGCCTTGGAGTAGATCACCACGGTATTGTATCGCATCGCCTTCTTGTCGTCGCGAACGTTGAAAGACGCGCCGCCGTTCATCGTCGACAAACGGCCGAGCTCCATCGCAGACTCGTCCACCTTGCCGTCCATCGCCAGGTACACGTAGGCATCGGGCGAGCCGCTGCTGGTGAAATCATCCGAGATCTTCAGCATGTGCTTGCCATCGACCATCATCATCTGGTAGCTGCCTGACGCCATGTGCGGGGCGGCGGCCATGAACTTCACCGGCTTCATCGCCGTGTCGCTCATCCCCATCCCGCCGTGAGCCATCTTGTCCTTGTCCATTCCCATCGAACCCTGCGCCGCGAGCGGCGCGGTAGCGAACATCACAACTGCTGCGGTGAAAACAGCTGCAATACCTGGCGATCGCGTGATCCGCATCTGGAACCCCGTAAGAGAGAGTAGGTGACGCCAACGGTGGCGTACCTCACAAGAACGCGGCTCACCGCGTATCGGTTTTCCGTTCATCAAGCAGCTTGGCGACCGCCACATCCTGCTCCTCGTAGCGCCCTTCGCCAAATTGATGGAACCGGATGCTTCCGGTGGCATCAACGTAGTACATCGCCGGCCAGTAGTCGTTGTGATAGGCATTCCAGATGCGGTTGTCGTTGTCGATAACGACGGGGAAGTCGATGCCGAGGCGCTTTACTTCGCTCCGGACGTTCTCGGGCACCCGCTCGCGGGCGAACTCGGGCGTATGCACGCCGACGACGACGAAACCGCGGTCCTTGTACTTGGCGTATAGCGCCTTGATGTGCGGCAGGACGTTCAGGCAGTTGTAGCACTCGAACGTCCAGAACTCCACGAGCACCACCTTCCCGCGCAGCGATTCCGGCGTCAGCGGTGCGGAATTGATCCATTCAGTGCCGCCTTCAAAGCCTGGCATCGGGCCATCCGCCCGCGCCAGCGTCTTGAGCGCTGCGCGACGGGCGGATTCCTGTACCGCAAATTCGTCCAGCGACAATCCGGCATCGCCGGAGCGCACGTGGGGCGGTCCCAACCGCGATACGAGCGCCGCCTCCGCGCTGGCCGTCCGTACTAGCCCCCATTTGGCGAAGATCGCCTGGTCCCAGCCGAAGAGAATCGCGAGGACGGTGAGCACGGTGGCCAGGCCGAGACCGCGACGCACCACGAGCTCCGAAACGCCAAAACGCCGGAGCCGAGCGACGAGGTGATGACCGAAGGATGTGACGACGGCGAGTGACATGGCGGCACCGAGAGCGAAGCTCAGGTAGAGGAGTGCCGCCTGTGACCAGGGGCTCGTGGCGGCGGCGGCGATGACGAGCCCGAGAATCGGGCCGGCGCAGGGCGCCCAGAGTAGCCCGATTGCAAACCCGATGATCACGTTGCGTGCCGGCGTCGTGACAAGACCCGCCCCGCTCGACAGCAACGCCGCGGCGCCACGAGCGAGGGGGCGCGTGAGCCGGGTGGCGATGGCGGGAACGATGAGTGTGACACCAACAGTGGCCAGCAAGGCAAGCGCGAGGTCTCGCCCGATGGCGTTCGCCGTGAGCAGCCAATGGGCGGTCGCGGTCGCAATCAGTGCCGCGCCGGTGAAGGCGAGCGCAAGACCACAGAGCATCGGCGCGATCTCACGCCTGAAGCCGCGATCGACTCGTGCAAATACCAGCGGGATGACCGGCAGGATACAGGGACTCAGGATGGTGAGTACGCCGCCCAGAAACGCGAGTATCAGCAAGGTCAGGCTTCTCACGCTCCTCCGGCTCCGTTCGAGGTGAATGCCCGCGGCATGCGTAGGGTTCGCCCAGTCCAGCCCTCGTTGCATGAAGAACGCCGGTCGCGGCGGTGCGGTTTTCGTAGCTCACCGGTTTGGTACGTTGAGCCTCGTGGCCGGCGGCATTGCCCGACGAAGCAGCCGCCCGGCAGGTTGACGGGGAGCACGCACAGCACTGGTCGACAGTCGTCGTCGTGGGTGCGGCGAAGTTGCGTGCCAGAAGCTCCGAAACTCCCGGCCAGGTTAGTCCGTTGTTCGCAAAGTGAACGTGAGTGAGTCGTGGCCACGCGCGGTACGTTCGAGCAACGGGGCGCGGCGCAATTGCGCGTCGCACGGCTCGGTTGAACATTGTTGGCCGCCTGCCTGCGCTGGGACGCGCAGGCCCTGAAAAGGGGATCGGTTGTGACGCAGAACCGCCGCGAGTTCATCCAAGTAGCTGCCGCCCTTGGCGCATCGCTCGCGTGGGGCGGCAATGCCCGGGCCTCGCGCGTGAAATGGCAGGAACGGCGCGAGTTCTATCCTGAAGGCGTGGCCTCGGGAGATGCCGATCCGAACAGCGTGATCCTGTGGACGCGCAGGCCATTCGGTGATGGTGAACGCCATATTCTCACGGTCGAGGTGGCGGAGGACGAGAGTTTCCGTCGCGTCGTCGCGCATGCATCTGCGCCAGTTTCCGCAGCCGCCGACTGCACGGCGCGAGTCCTGGTCGGCGGGCTCAAGCCGTCTTGCGTCTACTGGTATCGCTTCAGCGATGCTGACGGTAACGGGAGCCGCGTCGGGCGAACGATTACTGCACCGACACTTAACGATCCCCGCCCTGTCAACTTCGCATTCGTGAGCTGCCAGGACGTCAACGAAGGGAGGCTCAACGCCTACCGCCGGATGATCTTTGAGGACGAGCGGGCGGCGCAGAAGGACCAGCTCGGTTTTATCCTGCATCTCGGCGACTTCATCTACGAGGTCGTCGAATATCCCGACGAAGTGAAGACGCGGTACGACCGCACGATTTACGAGGTCGCGCGGATCCCCGATGGCGGCAAG
>JBEPVV010000159.1:0-5105 GCA_041690795.1 Gemmatimonadota bacterium
GCATCACGTGCGCGGCATTGCGCTGACGCCGACCCAAGGCCTCGCGCGCGGGATGCCCGTGAACGATACCGGCGGCCCGCTGCAGGCCCCGGTCGGGATGAGCATTCTGTCGCGGATGATCGACGTTTTCGGCAACCCGATCGACCGCGGGCCGGCATTGACCGACGTCGAGTGGCGGTCGGTCCATCACGCGCCGCCGCCGCTGGCGGAGCGCTCTCACAGCTCCGACATCTTCGAAACCGGTATCAAGGTCATCGACGTGCTGACGCCGCTGGAGCGCGGAGGGAAGGCGGGGCTCTTCGGTGGTGCCGGCGTCGGCAAGACGGTGCTGCTGACTGAGATCATTCACAACATGATCGGCCACCAGAAAGGAATGAGCATCTTCTGCGGCATCGGCGAACGGTGCCGCGAGGGCGAAGAGCTCTATCAGGGGATGAAGGACGCCGGCGTGCTGCCGCATATGGTGATGATCTTCGGCCAGATGAACGAACCGCCAGGGAGCCGCTTCCGCGTGGGGCTCGCCGCGTTGACGATGGCGGAGTACTTCCGCGACGACCAGCGCCTCGACGTATTGCTGCTTGTCGACAACATCTTCCGCTTCATCCAGGCCGGCATGGAAGTGTCCGGGTTGATGGGGCAGATGCCGTCGCGCCTGGGATATCAACCGACGATGGGCACCGAGCTGTCGGCGCTGGAGGAACGTATCGCCAACACCCAGTCCGGCTCCATCACCTCGATCCAGGCCGTCTACGTGCCGGCCGACGATTTCACCGATCCTGCGGCTGTCCACGTCTTCTCTCATCTCTCGGCGTCGATCGTGTTGTCGCGCAAACGGGCGGGCGAAGGGTTGTTCCCAGCGATCGACCCGCTGCAATCGAATTCCACCATGGCTACGCCCGCCATTGTTGGCCAACGGCACTACGACCTGGCGCAGGAGATCCGGCGCACGCTGGCACGCTTTGCCGAACTGAAGGATGTGATCGCGATGCTCGGGCTCGAGCAGCTGGCGCCCGACGATCGCGCGGTGGTTACGCGTGCTCGCCGGCTCGATCGCTTTCTCACCCAGCCTTTCTTTACGACCGAGCAGTTCACCGGGCTCAAGGGCAAGTCGGTCAGTCTCAAGGACGCACTGGACGGCTGTGAGCGGATTCTGCGTGACGAATTCAAGGATTACCCCGAGCGCGCGCTGTACATGATCGGCGCCATCGACGAAGCGAAGAAGCCGGTCGCGCCAGCGCCGCCCGTCGAAGTAGCGGCATGACCGACGCGCTGATGCACCTCAAGGTGCTGCTGCCCTTTCAGATCTTTGCCGACGAGACCAACGTGTCGCGCATCATTGCCGAGACGGAAGAGGGGTCGTTCGGATTGCTGCCGCATCGCCTCGATTGCGTGGCGGCGCTGAGTCCGGGAATCCTGACCTATCAGGCGGGTGCGGGAGAGGTCTTTGTCGCGGTCGACGAAGGCGTGCTGGTCAAGACCGGGATGAGTGTGCTGGTGTCGGTGCGGCGGGCCATCGGCGGAACGGATCTCGGCCAACTACGTGACGCAGTGACGCGCGAGTTTCTGGCTCCCACCAAAGCCGACCAGGAGATGCGGTCGGCGATGGCGACGCTGGAAGCCGGATTTCTGCGCCAGCTGGCGAGTCTGTCCGCATGAAGCCCACCCCGACCGATGCGAAGGCGAATGCCGAGTCTGCGTTTGCTGACGCGATCGGCCGCAAAGCGGCGCGCAAACTGAAGGCGCAGCAGCATCCGGCGCCCGCGGTCTGGTTTGGGCTGGGGATGATGGGACTGATCGGCTGGTCGGTGGTGGTGCCGACGTTGCTGGGCGCAGCGCTCGGCAGCTGGCTCGATCACCGGCACCCCGGTGCGCATTCATGGACCCTGGCGCTGCTGATGGCGGGACTCACGCTCGGCTGTCTCAATGCGTGGCACTGGGTGGCGAAGGAAGCGGCCGACATGCGCGACGAAGAAGAGCACGACGATGGGTGAGCTACCGGCGGTCGCACTGTCATGCATTGCTGGCGCCGGTCTCGGCGTGCTCTTCTTTGGTGGCTTGTGGTGGACCATCCGGCGGGCGATGTCGTCACGACAGCCAGCGCTCTGGTTCGGCGGCAGCGTGCTGGCGCGGACTGGTCTCGCGGTGACGGGCTTCTACTTCGTTGCGGCTGGCGACTGGAAGCGACTCGCGGCCGGCGTGGCCGGCTTCCTTGCGGCACGGCTGGTGGTGACACGCGTCGTCAAGTCATCCGATGCACCAGTTTCCGGCGCAGTCGGGCAGGGAAGCCATGCACCTTAGCCCGGATCAGCTGATTTTCTGGCAGCACGGCGTGATCGTCATCAACGGCACCATCGTGTTCACGTGGGGGTTGATGCTGGTGCTGGTGGTCGGAGCGAAGCTGATCACTCGCACGCTGTCGACCGGCCTGGAGCGCACACGCTGGCAGAACCTGCTGGAGATGATCGTCACGGGCATGAGCGCCCAGATCGCGGAGGTCGGAATGAAAGACCCGACACCGTATCTCCCTTTTCTCGGCACGCTCTTCGTCTTCGTGGCCGCGGCCAGCATGGCCACCATCCTGCCAGGCTACCAACCGCCAACGGCGTCGCTGTCGACCACTGCCGCGCTGGCGTTGTGCGTTTTCGTGGCGGTACCGCTGTTCGGCGTGCGCGCCGACGGGGTGCGCGGTTACCTCGCCTCTTACATGAGCCCGACGCCGTTGATGCTGCCGTTCAACATCATCGGCGAGCTCTCGCGCACGCTGGCGCTCTCGGTCCGGTTATTTGGCAACATGATGAGCGGTGCCATGATCATCGCCATCCTGCTCACCATCACGCCGTTCATCTTTCCCGTCGTGATGACGGCACTTGGCCTGCTCACCGGCATGGTGCAAGCCTACATCTTCAGCATCCTGGCGGCGGTGTACATCGCGGCCGCCACCCGTGCCCGCCGCCCGACGTCACTGCCGGCAACATGATCGCACCATTCCAGCCCAAGGACTCACCATGGACAGCATGACTCTGATCGCGCTCGCCTCGATCGCCGCGGCCGGCCTTACCACCGGCATCGGCTGCATGATCCCGGCGCTCAGCGAAGGGCGAGCAGTCGCCACGGCGCTGACGGCGCTGGCTCAGCAACCCGACGCGTCGGCCACCATCACCCGCACGTTGTTCGTCGGGCTTGCGATGATCGAGTCCACGGCGATCTACTGCTTCGTGGTGTCGATGATCCTGATTTTCGCCAATCCCTTCTGGAACCACGTCATCGCCGGTGTCGCGGGCAAGTAGCCGATGCTGATCAACTGGTTCACCGTCGGCGCCCAGGCGCTCAACTTCCTGATCCTCGTCTGGTTGCTGAAGCGCTTTCTGTACGGGCCGATCCTCGCCGCCATTGACGCGCGGGAAAAGAAGATCGCCGCCATCCTCGCCGACGCCACCGCGAAACAGGCCGACGCCAAGAAGGATCGTGCTGACTTCCAGCAGAAGAACGAGGCGTTCGATCAGCAACGCATCGCACTGCTCAAGCAGGCGACCGACGACGCGAACGCCGAGCGCCAGCACCTGCTGGATGACGCCAGGAAAGCGGCGACGGCGCTGAGCGCCAAGCAGCTCGAGGCAATGCGGAACGAGGCGAAGACGCTTCGCGAGTCCGTCAGCAAGCGCACTGAGCAGGAAGTGTTCGCCATCGCCCGCAAGGCCCTGGCTGACCTCGCGACCGCAAGCCTGGAAGAACGGATGAGCGAGGTGTTCACCCGCCATTTGCGGACGATGGACGAAACGTCGAAGGCGAGCCTGGCTGCTGCGCTCAAGAGCGCTACTGCGCCGGCGATCGTGCGTAGCGCGTTCGACTTGCCACCGGAACCGCGCGCGGCGATCCAGAATGCGCTCAACGAAACCTTCGCGATGCAGGTCAATCTGCAGTTCGAGACGTCGCCCGACCTGGTGAGCGGCATCGAGCTCACCACCAACGGCCAGCGGGTCGGGTGGAGCATCTCGGACTATCTCACGTCGGTGGAGAAGGGTGTCGACACCCTGTTGAACTCGCCGGCCAAAGCGGCGAGCGCGGCGGAGCCGCCAATTGCAACGCCACCAGTTCCGCCGGCACCGAAACCCGCGGCAGCGGGCGCCGCCGCGTGACGACGGACGGCCTGGCAGGGACGTTCGACCGGACGTTTGTTGGTGTTCGCGACGCGCTCGCGGCGTTCACACCACGCCTCGCCGGCCGTGAAATCGGCGTGATCACCAGTGTCTCGACCGGCATTGCCAGAGTCGCCGGGTTGCCGAATGTCGGTTTCGACGAAGTGGTCGCCTTTCCGGGTGGTGTGCAGGGCATTGCCTTCAACGTCGATGCCGACGAAGTCGGCGTGGTGCTGCTGGGCGATTACCAACTGCTGCACGCAGGGGACGACGTCGAGCGCACCAGACGCGTGCTCGATGTGCCGGTGGGCGATGCGCTCCTGGGACGGGTGATCGATCCGCTCGGCAAGCCGCTCGACGATGGCGGACCGCTCGCCTCCACGACGCGCCTTCCGGTGGAACGTCCCGCCCGGCCGATCATGGACCGCGCGCCGGTAACGGTGCCGCTCGCCACCGGGCTCAAGGTCGTTGACGCGCTGATTCCGATCGGGCGCGGTCAGCGAGAGCTGATCCTGGGCGACCGGCAAACGGGCAAGACCTCGGTGGCGATCGACACCATCCTCAATCAGCGCGGGCAGAACATCGTCTGCGTGTATTGCGCGATCGGCCAGCGCGCGTCCGCAGTCGCCAAGTCCGTCGCCAACCTCGGCGAGCAAGGCGCGATGGCGTACACGGTGGTGGTGGTGGCGGAAGGCAATGATCCGCCGGGGCTGGCGTACATCGCACCGTATGCCGCGACCAGCATCGCCGAGCACTTCATGGAAGCGGGGCGAGATGTGCTGATCGTGTATGATGACCTCACGCACCACGCGCGCGCCTATCGCGAGATTTCGTTGTTGCTGCGCCGGCCGCCGGGCCGCGAAGCGTTTCCGGGTGACATTTTCTACATCCACTCGCGAATGCTCGAGCGCGCGACGCACCTGCGCCAGGACCTCGGCGGCGGGTCGCTCACCGCGCTGCCGATCATTG
>JBEPVV010000160.1:0-5101 GCA_041690795.1 Gemmatimonadota bacterium
CGCGTACGCTGGCGGGACCGGGACCCATCAGTGGTACGATGGCACCCAGCATCCGTGGGAATTCAAGCGCGTCTGGCACCTCGAGCCTTCGCTGCACGATCCCGATGCCGTGTATGCGGGCGTCGAAGACGCGGCACTCTTTCATTCCAGCGATGCCGGCGCGAGCTGGCAGGAACTCGCCGGGCTTCGTCATCACGAATCGGGCCCGCGCTGGCAGCCGGGTGCCGGCGGTATGGGCGCTCACACCATCATCCTCGACCCCAACAATCCTGGCCGTATCTTCGTGGCCATTTCTGCTGCGGGGGTCTTCCGCAGCGACGATGCCGGCGTAACGTGGCGGCCAGCCAATCACGGACTCAACTCCAAGTACATCCCCGACCCGACGGCGGAAGTGGGGCACTGCGTCCATCGCATCGCCATGCACCCGGCCAACTCCGACGTGCTCTTCATGCAGAAGCACTGGGACGTGATGCGCACCGACAACGGTGGCGACTCGTGGCGCGAGATCAGCGGCAACCTGCCCAGCGATTTCGGGTTTGTCGTCGATGTGCACGCACACGAGCCGGAGACCGTGTACGTCCTGCCGATCAAGAGCGATTCCGAGCACTATCCGCCCGATGGCAAGCTGCGAGTGTATCGGAGCAGGGTCGGCGGGAATGAATGGGAGGCGCTCACCCGCGGCTTGCCGCAGCAGGACTGTTACGTCAACGTGCTGCGCGATGCGATGGCCGTCGACAGCCTCGATGAGTGCGGCGTGTATTTCGGCACCACCGGCGGGCAGGTCTACGCCTCGCCGGATGCTGGCGACACGTGGGCGCCAATCGTTCGTGACCTTCCGGCTGTGCTTTCGGTCGAAGTCCAGACTCTGGCATGATCCGCGTCGAGTTGCCAGCGCACCTGCAGACAATCGCCGCCGTTGGCCGCGAGGTCGAGCTCGACGTCGGGGGCGTTGCCACGCTGCGCAGCACGCTGGACACGCTGGAGCACCGCTTCCCCGTACTTCGCGGAACGATTCGCGATCACCAAACGCTGCTCCGCCGACCTTTTCTGCGATTCTTCGCCTGCGGGCAGGATCTTTCGCACCAGTCGGTCGATGACCCCCTCCCGCAGGCGATCATCAGCGGCGCGGAGCCGCTGATGGTTATCGGCGCTATTGTGGGCGGTTAGCTGCCAGATATTTCGCTTCAGCGGCCAACGTCGCTGGGCCCGCTTCCGTCTTGATGACGGGCGGATCATCGAGCCTCGATGGCCCACGCTACTCTCAGGAGCTCCGGATGTCCGCACGCCCCGCTCGCGATGAAGCAGTCGAGTACTACTTCACCTACATCGACCAGGTCGCGCCTGGCGACATCAATGCCACGCTGGCCACGCAGGGGGTTGAAGTCGTCGACCTCCTGCGTGGAATTTCCGACGCGCAGTCGCTCTCCCGCTACGCACCTGACAAGTGGAGTATCCGCGACGTCCTCGGTCATATCAACGACACCGAGCGCATTTTCACCTTTCGCGCACTCTGGATCGCCCGTGCGCTCGGTGCCGAGCTCCCGGGGTTCGAGCAGGACGAGGCTGTGGCGACAGCGGGCGCGAGTGGCCGGTCCTGGCAGAGCCACATCGACGAGTTCGTTGCCATCCGCAGCAGTTCGGTCGCACTCTTCGGCAACCTGCCCGCCGTGGCGTGGGATCGGCGCGGGGTCGCCAGCGGGAATGCCGTGACCGTCCGCGCGCTGGCATGGATCACCGCCGGTCACGTGGCGCACCACTGCGCCATCCTGCGCGATCGCTACCTCCGATGACGGGGCGAGTCGTGTGAACGGTGGCCAGCAATCCGGCGGGTCAGGGTGGTGTGGCGCTGTTGCACGATGAAACCATTGGCGGCTCTCAGGCGTCTATACAGAGTCGATGTCCGGAGAGTGCCGTCCATGAGCTGGCAGTCGATTCTTCTGCGTACACGAGCTGCCGCGACCGGGCTGCGGAATCACTTTCCGCCCCGGCGGCTCGTCCGGATTGCTGGCGCAACCTGCCTCGTCGGCGCCGTGCTGATCAGCATGGAAGCCATCGTCCGCGCTCACATCGATCCCCCCGAAGCCAGGGTTCCGACGGCCGTATACACCCGCACCGTCCCTTGGGGCGGAGACGGAGAAGCGCGGACGCCGGTGGCGATCGGGACTATCGACGGAGCCGCGCTGGAGAGCCGGATTCCGATCCCGCTCGGCGAGGTCCCCACTGCGGTGGTGCAAGCCGTGCTGGCTGTCGAAGACCAGCGGTTCTTCCAGCATCACGGGCTCGACATCAAGCGCATCGGCGGCGCGCTCATTGCCGATGTGCGGGCGCGCGGCATCACCCAGGGCGGCAGCACGCTCACCCAGCAGCTCGCCAAGAATCTCTTCCTCAGCGCCGACAGGACGCCGCTCCGCAAACTTCGCGAGGCCGCTCTCGCGCTGGTTCTTGAGCTGCGCTACGACAAGCGCACGATCCTGCAGGCGTACCTCAACGAAATTTATCTCGGCCAGGACGGCGGCCGCGCCATCCACGGCGTGGCAGCTGCTGCGCGCTATTACTTCGGCAAGGACCTGCACCGGGTGACGCTGGCCGAAGCCGCGCAGCTCGCGGGCATGATCAGCGCCCCAAATCGCAACGAACCCACCCGTCACCCCGACGCGGCAAAGGCGCGGCGCGACGTGGTGCTCCAGCTGATGGCCGATCAGCAGCGTATTTCCGCGGCAAGCGCCCAGCGTGCCGAAGATGCCGACATCTCGGCGGGCAGTCACGAGAGCAGCTCAGTGGATGGCCGCTACTTCCGCGATTTCGTGGCGGCCAGTGTATCGCGGCGATTGCCAGCCCGCGGCAATGCCGTCTACACGACGCTTGACGCCCGGCTGCAGCGCGCGGCGGAGCGGGCACTGCAGACCGGCAGCAGCAGATTGCTGGCTCGCGGTGCCGAGGCGGCGCTTGTTGCCATCGACCCGCGTACCGGCGAAGTGCTCGCCATGATCGGTGGGCACGACTATGGCGCCTCACAGTTCAATCGCGCCGTCGACGCGCATCGTCAACCCGGCAGCGCCTTCAAGCCGATCGTGGCACTTGCGGCACTGGCACCGGCAGATGGGAAAGCGCCCGACTTCACGCTTGCGTCGGTGCTCGATGACGAGCCGTTACGGGTTCGGGTACCAGGTGGCGCGTGGGAGCCGACGGACTACGACCAGTCGTTCCGCGGACCGGTCACGCTGCGCACGGCGATGGAGCAATCGCTGAACATACCGTTCGCCAGGATCGGACTGACCGTGGGCCCCAAGCGCATCGTCGATGCGGCCAAGCGGGTCGGAATCACCAGCCCGTTGCAGCCGGTCCCCAGCATCGCACTGGGCAGTTCGGAAGTCACGCTGCTCGAGCTGGTGCGCGCGTACGGCGTGCTGGCTACGGGGGGGCAGCTCGCTTCGACGCGAGCGGTCGTGGCGCAGGGGCCGGCGGGTCGCACGCTGGCGGTCGACACTTCGAGCCGCTCGGTCAGCGTCGAGAATCCGGCGGTTGCCTATCTCGTGACCTCCGCCCTGCAGGGCGTGGTCACGCGTGGCACCGGCGCCGCGCTCAATCAGGGCGACAGGTTTGGATCCGTGGCGGGCAAGACGGGTACTTCCAACGACTGGCGCGATGCCTGGTTCGTGGCCTACACCCCGACGCTCGTCGTCGGGGTGTGGGTGGGCTACGACGACGGACGGAGCCTGCACTCGACCGGTGCGAGTGCTGCGCTACCGATTGTGTCGACCTTCCTGTCGCAGATCACGCCGGACGACGGGTGGCCGGCATTCGACGTCCCTGAAGGGATCGCCGAGGGGTATGTAACCGCGCCTGACGGGAACGCCGGCTGGGACTGCGGCTCGCGCGAGGTGTTCCTTCAGGGCACCGAGCCTGCGGGAGGCGAGTGCGATCATGTCGAGATCCCGGACTGGGACGGCGTCCGCGACTTGGGATCGTCGCTCCGGGTCAAGGCGGAGCAGCTGCTTCAGCGCTTCATCATCAACCATCTGGAAGGCAGGAGGCTTCGCAGGTAGAATCCACGCACGCGCACGCCACCGCTTGTCGCCCGCCCCCCGGAGTTGAGATGTCATTCCTTCCGATGATCCTGGCCATTGTGTTCAGTTCGTCCGCTTGGCACGTCCCGCCGGCGGCTGAGCGTGTCCGGTGGGCGGCGCGGGCGCACGATGTCACCATCCTGCGCGACGACTGGGGCATCTCGAACATCCATGGCAGGACCGATGCGGACGCCGTCTTCGGCATGGTGTACGCGCAGGCGGAGGACGATTTCAACCGGGTCGAGACCAACTTCATCAATGCGATGGGGCGGCTGGCTGAGAGTGAAGGATCGTCGGAGGTCTGGCGTGACCTGCGAATGAAGCTCTTCATCGACCCCGATTCAATCCAGGCCGATTATCGACGCAGCCCGATGTGGTTGAAGGCTTTGATGGACGCGTGGGCCGACGGTCTCAACTTCTATCTCGCGACGCACCCGGCGGTCAAGCCGCACGTGATCGGGCACTTCGAACCGTGGATGGCACTGACCTTCAGCGAGGGGAGTATCGGGGGCGACATCGAGCGCGTCAATCTCAACGCGCTGCAGGGGTTTTACGCTGGTGTTACGCCGACGGCGTCGACGCCCGATGCGGGTGGCGATGGATTTCCTCCGGAACCGGGCGGGTCGAATGGCATGGCCGTCGCACCGGCGAATACGGTCGCGCATCACGCGTTGCTTCTGATCAATCCGCACACCTCGTTTTTCTTCCGATCGGAGCTCCAGATGACGAGCGACGAGGGGCTCGATGTGTACGGCGCAGTGACGTGGGGACAATTCTTCGTCTATCAGGGGTTCAATCGCCGCGCGGGGTGGATGCACACCTCGAGCGGTGTTGACGCGGTTGATGAGTACCTCGAGACGGTGGTGAAGCGCGGCGATCACTACGTCTACAAGTATGGCGCAGACTACCTACCGGTGCGCGAGCGGGTGATCACCGTACCGTATCGCGATGGCGCCGCGCTCAAGCATCAGACGGTGACCGTCTACTACACGCAGCACGGACCGGTCGTTCGCCCGGCCGGCGGCAAGTGGGTG
>JBEPVV010000161.1:0-5098 GCA_041690795.1 Gemmatimonadota bacterium
GTCAACGCGATCATCGAATTGAATCCCGACGCGCTCCATATCGCTGCGCAGTGCGACGCCGAGCGGAAGGTCGGTCAGGTGCGCAGCGCGCTGCACGGCATTCCCGTGCTGATCAAGGACAACATCGACACCGCCGACCGGATGAAGACCAGCGCGGGGTCGCTTGCGCTCGTCGACAACATTGCACGACGCGATGCGCACATCGTCGAGAAGCTGCGGGCGGCGGGCGCGGTGATTCTTGGCAAGACCAATCTCAGCGAGTGGGCCAACTTCCGTTCGACGCACTCGTCGAGTGGCTGGAGCGGTCGGGGCGGGCAGACGCGCAATCCGTACGCGCTGGACCGTACACCATCAGGATCGAGCGCGGGGTCGGGCACTGCAGCCGCGGCCAACTTCTGCACGGTTGCGGTCGGCACCGAAACCGATGGATCGGTGACCTCACCCGCGGCGGTCGCTGGACTCGTTGGCATCAAGCCCACCGTCGGCCTGCTCAGTCGCGGGGGGATCATTCCGATCTCGCACGTGCAGGACACCGCCGGGCCGATGGCGCGGACAGTGCGCGATGCAGCCATCCTCCTCGAGTTGCTCGTCGGTGCGGACAGCCGCGATCCGGCCACACGGAGCAGTGCGGGCCACACCTTCGCCGGCTATACCCGCGCGCTCGATCGCGATGGTCTCCGTGGCGCGCGGCTCGGCGTCGTGCGCAAACACTTCACCGGTTACCATCCCGCCACCGACCGGGTTTTCAGCGACGCGCTCGATCAGATGCGCCGGCTGGGGGCCATCATCGTCGACCCCGCCGACATTCCCACGGCGGGCCAGTTCGACGATGCCGAGTTCGACGCGCTGCTCTGGGAGTTCAAGGCAGACCTGAACGCGTATCTCAAGACGATGCCGCCGTCCGTGGCATCGCGATCGCTATCCGACCTGATTGCCTATAACACCGCGAACGCGCCGCGGGAGATGCAGGTCTTCGGGCAGGAGATCATGGAGATGGCGAACCGGAAGACGTCGCTGCGCGACCCCAAGTACATCGCCCTTCGGGCGAGGACGCACCGCCTCGCGGCAGCTCAGGGGATCGACGTGGTGATGAGACAGCACCGGCTCGACGCGCTCATCGCGGCCACGCAGGGACCGGCGTGGCTGATCGACCTCGTCAGCGGCGACCCCGGCGGGATCATCTCGTTTAGCGGACCTGCGGCCGTTGCCGGCTATCCGCACATCACGGTGCCGATGGGACAGGTGCATGGATTGCCGGTTGGTCTTTCCTTCGTGGGCAAGGCGTGGACCGAGCCGGCGCTGCTCAAGTTGGCCTATGCGTTCGAGCAGGCCGCGCCGGCGCGCAGGAAACCTGCGTTCGCGGCAACAGCGGGATGAAGAGCCGCGTCTTCTGGTCGATCGCGATCCCGATCCTGCTCGTCGATCGTCTCAGCAAGATGCTGGCTGCGAGTGAGCTGCAGCCGGCGGGCATTCCACACGAAGTCATCGGTGACGCCGTCCGATTCACGCTGCTCTTCAACCGTGATGCCGCGATGAACATCAGCCTTGGCGCCTGGTCGCGTTGGGGTTTCGCCGCGATCGCGGTGCTGGGGGGGATGTTCATGCTGCGGCTGCTGCAGCAGGCGCCGGAGCGTGCGACCGGCCGCGCTGCGGCGCTGGCGATGGTGGCAGCGGGTGCTGCGGGAAACCTGATTGATCGGCTGAGGTGGGATCGCGGCGTGGTGGACTTCATCGACGTCGGCATCGGCTCACATCGCTTCTGGACCTTCAACGTCGCCGACACGGGTGTGACTATCGGGGCGCTGCTGCTCGCTTTCGTGTTTTCCCGGGAGCGTCCGGTCCCCGTTTCGAACCGCGACCTCTGACGTGATGCGGGCTTCTCGCCCGCGACACGAAGCGCGCGCCGGCAAAGATTACCACGCCAATCATCACGCTCACACCCACGCGCAGCAATCGCGGCGCGTCCTGGTCGAGCGCGAACTTCCACCACAGCGATCCCTTGTATTCGTGCTTGACCTGCAGGTAGATCCCCAGCCATCCGATGCCGATGATCGCGGCGAACGCCGCCGCCAGCCAGCCGCCGTTGAGCGGCTCGTCGCCGAACGGAATCGTCCGGCTGAACTCCTTGCGCGCCAGCAGCAGCAACAGCAACAGCCCCGTCAACGCGATCGCACTCACCACGTCCATCGATCGAAGGATCGCCGCGGGAATGCCCAGCAGCAGCAATCCCACCGTGAAATGGAAGGCGCTCCGCAACTGGCGCTCGAGTCCGAAGGCGAGCAGCAGCAATCCCACGCCTACCAGCGAGCCGATGAAGTGCGAGCCTTCGAGCACCGCGAGTTCGAGCAGGTGGCCCAGCCACTTGAGGTGCGGCGAGCCGACGGGGATGGTGTCGAACGCGAGCAGGACCGCGCCGGCAATGAAGGTCAACACAGCGAAGAGATGCGGCGCGATGTCGCGCGCTATCCGTACCGCCGGAGTCGCCTCGTGCTTCTCCTTCTTCGATGCTTCGAGCGTCAGGATCGCGGTCGCGACGAAGAGCGGAATCAGGTAGTAGACAACGCGATAGACGAGGAGTGCGGCGGTGGCGAGCGGCGCCTCGAGACCCTGCGGTCGAAGCAGCAGGATCGCGGCCTCAAAGACGCCGACACCACCGGGAAGCGGCACCACCTGTGTCACGATCTGCGCCAGCAGGAAGCCGCTCAGGAACTTGGGGTACGACACCGGCCCGCCGGCGATCATGAGCACGTAGAGCGCAGTCGAGCTCAGCAACCAGTCGGCCACCGACACGCCCAGCTGTTCGCGGAGGAGCGACGCTTTCGGAAGCTGCATCTTGAGCTTCCAGATCTTGATCGTGCCGGCGCCCCGCTCTGAGTAGATCAGTGCCGCGACCACGAGGACGACGAAGACGATGCCGACGGGTTGCAACGACGCGATCGGCAGGTGGAAGGTCGCCGGAATAGGCACCGGCGCGATGATGAAGCTCAGCCCCGCGACTGCGAAGAGGCCGATAATGAAGGTCAGCAAGTTGCCGGCGACCACTGTCGCCGTTTCGGCGCCGGTCACGCCCAGCCGGCTGAAGAGTCGATAGCGCAGTCCGCCGCCGGCGACGATCGACATCGGCGCGCTGTTCTGCACGGCATGACTGATGAAGGAGGCCGACCACATCTTGCGGATGGCGATCGGATGCTTGGCAATGCGGAGCGACAGGTAATCGTATCCGACCAGCGAGGCGTAGCCCAGCACCGTAAGCGCCAGGCTTGCGCCGAGGTATCCGAGACCGATCTTGTGCAGCGACACGACGATGTCGGCGAACTTGTACTCGGTCAGGATGTGGCGAAGCACCCCCAGAGCGATCACGAAGAGCGCGACGTTGACGCCCAGCGCGAGGCGGCGTTTCCACGGGGGTGCTTCCTTTGTTGCCACGATCGACTTCTCTGCCTACTTCAGCCGCGGCTCCGTAACCCGTGGAGCCTTCACGCACGCCGGCCATGTGGTGCCGCCACCGCCACGCCCACCGCGACCCGCGGCGTTGCCCAGCGCGGTCAGTGAATCGGCGAGCTTCGGGTTGATGGCGCGGATCGAATCCATCCGGTGTTGCTGTGCCGCTGCCTGCGCGGCAGCCTGTGCGACAAGATCGACGCGCTGCAGCGGAATCCGGGTCGGATCTTCCGATGCCTGGTACACCAGCATCGCGGTCAGCGTCGCGTTGTACTTGAGGTCGTCGAAGACGACCTTGTCGTACGTGTCACGCTCGGTGTGCCACGTCACGTTGCCGTAATCCCAGCCGGTGGCGCCGAGCCCGAATGCGGGCAGACCGTTGCACCCGAACGAGAAGTCGTCGCTGCCGCCGCCTGCCGGCCGCCCGGGGCCACCGAAGCGCACCGTATTCTGGAACTCGGTCGGAATCTTCGAGAGCCAGTCGGTGATGTGCTCGGGGGAGTGAACCAGTCCAGCGCCGCCCATGTTGACCACGCGGCCGGTGCCGTTGTCCTGGTTGAAGAGCGCCTGCAATCCCTTGAGCACTTCAGGATGATCTTCGGTAAACGCCTTCGAGCCGACTTCGCCTTCCTCTTCACCGCTCCAGTGACCGACGAGAATGGTGCGCTTCGGATGCGGATACGTCTTCCTGAGGATTCGCATCGCTTCCATCATTGTCAGTGTGCCGGTGCCGTTGTCGGTGGCACCACTCGATCCGTCCCACGAATCGAAGTGGGCTGACAACATCACGTATTCGTCGGGATGGACCTCGCCCTTCATTTGCGCGATGACGTTGAAGACCGGCTGCTCCCCGAGCAGCTGCCCGTCGAGGTTGAGGCGGAGCTTCGGCTTGTCGCCCGCTTCAGCCAGCCGCGCCACGAGGCCATAGTCTTCGCAGTTGAGGCCGATGGTCGGGACCTTGGTAGTATAGGTCTCGAACACTTCCATCGCGCTCCAGCCGGTGTTCGGTGCCTGACCGCCACGCCCGCCGGTTGCCGTGCCCGGCAACGGTGCGTCGGGATTGTACGGGCGCCACGGAAGCTTCGGCCGCGAACTGATCACGCCGGCGACGCCGCCCTGCTCGAGCCGCACGGCAAGTTCGCCGCCGCCGAGCGCCAGCGAGTAACCGGTACCACGCACGCCTTCGAACTTGCCGCCGCGGCGTCCGCTCCATTCGGCCTGCCTCGCCACCATCTCGGCCGCCATCTTTGCTTGCGACTCCGGCGTGGCGTTGAAGCTCCAGTCATCCTGTGGGCGGCAGGTCGGCAGCGGCGCCGACACCATCACCAGCTTGCCCTTGGCCGACGGCAGCCAGCGCACGAATTCGGTGCTGTCCTTGAAGCGTGGCAGCACGATCGCTTCGGCGACGAGATCCTTCTTGCCCGTGCCCGGCGAGTATCCGAGCATCTGGCCTTCGAGCGTGCGCAGCCGCGGCTCGACCAGGTCGATGTGCGAATAGCCGCGACGCCAGCCACGCCAGGTGCCGTACTTCTCTTCGCGTGCGTCGATGCCCCAGCCCTTGTACGTCGCGACAAGCCAATCCTGCGCGCGCTTGATGTTCGGCGTACCCATCAGACGCGGGCCAAGGGAGTCGAAGAGCACGTGCGCTTCGCGGAAC
>JBEPVV010000162.1:0-5095 GCA_041690795.1 Gemmatimonadota bacterium
CGTCAGTTGTGTATAAGAGACTTAGCAGGGCCTGGTCGTGCGCGTGGGCGCGGTGCGGGCGCAACGCGACTCCGGACAGGTCGACAGCGCGCTTGCGGCGATCGCCGTGGCCGCTGCCGGTTCCGCGCCTCTGATGCCGCTGATCGTGACCGCCGTTCGCGCTCGCGCGACGCTGGGCGAGATCAGCGACACGCTGCGCGCGGCCTGGGGTGTCTTCACGGCGCACTCCGCGTGACCGATTCGCTCGAGTCGCTACAGGTGGCTCTGGGCGGGGATTACCTGCTCGAGCGCCAGCTTGGCCGCGGCGGCATGGGCGCAGTGTACCTCGCGCGAGACACCCGACTCGATCGCCAGGTCGCGATCAAGGTGCTGCCTTCCGAACTGAGCACCAACGCCGACCTGCGGGAGCGATTCATCCGCGAGACCCGCGTTGCGGCGTCGTTTTCCCATCCAAACATCGTGCCCGTCCACGCGATCGAGGAACGCCCAGGTCTGCTGGCGTTCGTCATGGGTTACGTGGAGGGTGAAACACTCGGCGCCCGCGTGCAACGCGGTCCGCTGGCCATTCCCGATGCGGTACGCATCATCCAGGAAGTGGCCTGGGCGCTTTCCTACGCCCACGGCCGCGGTATTGTCCATCGCGATATCAAGCCTGACAACGTGCTGATCGAGCGGGTAACCGGCCGTGCGCTGGTGACCGACTTCGGCATCGCACGCACGATCGCGCTGACTCCCGGGCAGGGGCTTACCCGCGTCGGTGAAGTGGTCGGCACACCGCAGTTCATGAGTCCCGAGCAGGCTGCAGGCGACGTGGTCGACGGCCGCAGCGACATCTACTCGCTCGGCATCGTCACGTTCCATGCGCTGACCGGCACGCTGCCATTTGACGCCGGCACGCCGACAGCATTGCTGGCGATGCACCTCACGCAGCCACCGCCGTTACTCGCGGCTCGACGGCCCGACGTCCCCGAGGAGTTGGCGAGCGCCGTCGCGCGATGCCTGGAGAAATCCCCTGATGCGCGCTGGCCGACCGCCGAAGCGCTCGCATCGGCGCTCGACCGCCTGCGACGAAGCGCGCCGGAAGTGGCTGCGCCGGTGCGGATCTTTCTGCAGCGCTTCAACTCCGCGCTGACCGGCGGGGTACTGATGCTGGTGCTCGCGTCGTCGATGTTTCCTGCTCGCGGCGCCGCCATCAGCGTCGATCACATGATCCTGCTGGTGATCGTCATCGCCGTCGCCGGTGGCGTGCTGCTGTCGGGCTTTCGCCGGATTCGCGGGGTGATGCAGCAGGGCTATCGCTATCGCGACATCGCCGCCGCGACGAACGCCCTGATCGATGAAGAACAGGCAGCGCGTGATGCGATTCGCGCGTCGGCACCCGAGATGAAACGTCGGCGCCGGAACATTCGGGTCGGCATCTTCTCGCTCGTCTGGCCGGTGCTGATGCTCTATGCGGTGCGAACGTGGATGCGCACGCCAGTCGTCGGACAACCGGGGCGTTACGCCGTCAGCCTGCCCGGCGTGTACACGGTGCTCGCGGCAGCGGCGGCGTTCGGCCTTGGCTTCGCGATCCTCGTGTCGGATCCGCTCAAGCCCAATCCGTTCGTGCGGCTGCAGCGGGCGTTCTGGCACGGACCTGCCGGCCGCACCCTCTTCCGCCTCTACGGTCGCGGCCTCCCGTCTTCACAGAGCACGGCCACTGGAGCCAGTGCCGTTGCGGTACGGGCGGGCCCGGGATCGGGTGCCATGACGCTGATTGCCGCATTGCCCCGCGACGTGCGTCAGCAACTGGGCGCGGCTACGCGTGCGCTGGCCGCCCACGAGGGCGAGATGGATACCGCCGCAGCCCGCGAGCGCGAACTCAACGCCGCGCTCGCCGAATTGGGCATGACGTCGACAACACCTGGGCTCGCGGCCGCGCAGGATGCGACCAGCGCCGAAATTCGTGGTCACCTCGCGGCGCTGCAGCGGCGACGGGAAGCGATCACGACCGCCGCGGAGCGGACCCGCCTCGAGCTGGTGCGACTACGCGCGGGGATCGGATCGACGGATGCCGTCAATCGCGCGGCGCAGCTTCAATGACCGACACGATGCATCAGTTCGAGGTCAGGCGACACGCCCGCGTGCTCGTTGCCGGCGACGCGGCAACTGCAACGGAGGCGTGGCTGATCCTACACGGCTACGGCATGCAGGCGCGCGGCATGCTTCACTGGTTTCGCAGCGTGCGCGCTCCCGGCCGGGTGTTGATCGCGCCCGAGGCGACGTCGAAATTCTATGCGGAGCTGAGTGAAGGGAAGCGCGCCGTGGGCGCCTCGTGGAACACGCGTGAGGACCTAGCCCAGGAGATCGAGGACAACTGCCGCTATCTGGACGACGCGGTAGATCGCCTGCTCCCCGGCGCTGTCCGCCTTGAGGTGCACGGCTTCTCCCAGGGCGTGTCGGTTGGTGCGCGCTGGTGCGTGCGGACCCGGCGACCGGTCGCGCGGCTCGTCTGCTGGGCCGGCGCCTTTCCCGAGGATGTCACCGCAGACGTCATGCAGCGGTCGCAGGTCTCCCAACCTCTCCACCTCGTTGTTGGCGATCATGACACCCGCGTGCTGCCCTCGGTAGTGGAACATGACGCGTCTCGCCTGCGCTCGGAAGGGCTCTCGGTGGAGCTCCACCGGTTTACGGGCGGACACCGGGTCGACGACGGCGTACTGGACGCGCTGACGGCCCGCGGCCGCTAGCCACCCGCTTATCTTCATGGGCGCCATAAACTTAGCCAAAGACCAGCATGCCGACCTATGAATATCGCTGCGAGAAGGGTCACACCTTCGAGCAGGTGCAGAAGATGAGCGACAAGGCGTTGACGAAGTGCCCGACCTGCGGCGCCAGGGCAGCTCGTGTCATCTCCGGCGGGCAGGGCGTGATTTTCAAGGGCAGCGGCTTCTACATCACCGACTACGGCAAGGATGGCAAGGGGCCACGCAAGGACAATGATTCTGCGGGAGAGGTGACCGCCAAGGCCGACCCGAAATCGGAGGGCAAGGCCGACTCGAAGCCCGACGCCAAGCCGGAACCCGCGGCAGCCAAGCCGGCAGCCAAGCCAGACACCGCACCGGCACCGAGGCCGGGCAAGCCAGAGGCGACGTGACCGAGCGGTTGCGCTCGGAGATCGCGCGGGTCGCCCGCACCTTTGGCGACGAGATCCCCTTCACGCTCGAGCGGCCGCGCGATGCTTCGCACGGCGACCTGTCGAGCAACGTGGCGATGCAGATCGCGCGGCGCGACCGCACCAATCCGCGCGCCGTCGCCGAACGCGTCATCGCCGAACTGGACGCGGAGATGGCCCAGCTCGCGAGTGTCGAGATCGCCGGACCAGGCTTCATCAACTTCCGCCTCGCTGCCGATACGCTCGCGCAGGATTTCCAGCGACTACTTGAGGAGGGCAGCGCGTACGGGCGCGCGGTCGCAGCGACGCCGCAGCGGATCAACGTCGAGTTCGTCTCGGCAAATCCCACCGGCCCGCTGCACGTCGGGCACGGGCGTGGTGCGGCGCTCGGCGACGGGATCGCGGCACTCCTCGAATGGACCGGGCACGCTGTCACGCGCGAGTTCTATGTCAACGATGCCGGGGTGCAGATCCTTCGCCTGGCGCAGTCGCTCTGGGCGCGCGTGCAGCAGGCCGCGGGGCGCGCTGCCGACATACCCGAGGGCGGTTACCACGGCGACTACCTGGTCGAGGCGGCGGTACTGCTCCTCGAAACGAATGGCCGCGACTTCGCTGATCTCGAACCCGACGAGGGCGTGGCGCGGTGCCGGAGTGCGGCGCTCGCGATGCAGCGCCAGGAACAGGACGCGACCCTCGCCGATTTCGGGGTGCGCTTCGACGTCGTGTCGTCGGAGCAGGACCTCTATGACGCCGGCGAGGTGGCTGCCGCCGTCGCGCGACTCGAAGCCGCCGGCCTCACCTTCGAGGAAGGCGGCGCGCTCTGGCTGCGCACGACGTCATTCGGCGACGATCGCGATCGCGTGCTGCGCAAGTCCGACGGTTCGTTCACCTATGTCGTGCCCGATATCGCCTATCATCTCGACAAGGCGCGCCGCGGGTTCGATCACGCCATCGATGTCTGGGGTGCCGACCACCACGGCTACATCCCCCGGATGCAGGCGGCGCTGCGCGCAATGGGTATCGCCGAAGGCTGGCTCGGCGTCGCGATCGTGCAGCTCGTCCGCGTGGTGCGTGGCAGCGAAGAGGTCAAGATGTCGAAGCGCTCCGGCGACTTCGTCACCCTGCGCGACCTCTACGAGGAGGTCGGAGTCGATGCCGCGCGTTACTGGTTTCTGATGCGCCGCGGCGATGCGCATCTCGTGTTCGACATCGAACTCGCCAAGTCACGCACCGACGAAAACCCGGTCTTCTACGTGCAGATGGCGCACGCCCGGATGTCGGGAATCTTTCGTAACGCGGCGCGGCTGCCCGAGGACGTGTCCGGCCCGCTCGATCTCGCGGCGCTGACGGCCGAGGACATCGAGCTGCTCAAGAAGGTGATCCAGTTTCCCGAGGTCGTCGAGCGCGCGGCCCGCGACCGCGCGCCGCACCGTATCGCCACTTTTCTCGATGAACTCGCCCGGGCAAGTCACGGCTGGTACCACGCATGCCGCGTGCTCGGCGCCGAACCATCGGTCGAGCAGGCGCGCCTCCTGCTCGCCCGAGGAACCCGCCAGGTCTTCGCGAACGCCCTGGCCCTGCTCGGCGTCTCGGCGCCGGATCGGATGTGATGTCATGACGTTGCTCGTCGTCGGGAGTGTTGCGCTCGATTCGATCTTTACGCCGTTCGGTTCGACCGCCGACGCGCTTGGTGGCTCGGCGGTGCACTTTGCCGTCGCGGCGTCGCTGCTTCATCCGGTGCGCGTCGTGGGCGTGGTCGGTGATGACTATCCCGTGCACGAACTCGACCGGCTCGCGAAGCGCGGGATCGACTGGAGTGGTGTCGAGCGGACGAAGGGCGAATCGTTCCGCTGGAAGGGGAAGTACTCCTACGACCTGCAGAGCCGCGAGACGCTGGAGACGAGACTGGGCGTGTTCGCCCATTTTCAGCCGAAGTTGCCC
>JBEPVV010000163.1:0-5078 GCA_041690795.1 Gemmatimonadota bacterium
CGCAACGCGGGCGCGGGAGCCGTCCTCCGCGCCTTTCGGCTTGACAACGCGCTCCGTTTCCGCGTGACGCTCCCCGTCGGCGGCACGATCTTCGACCTGGCCCGCAACGCGCACGATCGGCTGGGCCTCGCCACGGAGAGCATCATTGCCGCGGCGCGCGACACCACGTTGCTGCGCGAGTTTCGTGTCGAGGGACCGAGCATTGATGGCTGGTTGCTGCCCGAAAGCTTCGACTTCGGCGGCTTCGACTCGCCCCGAGCCGTGCTCGCGCGCTTCGCCGAGGCCCGGGCTGCCGGCTGGGACACCACGTGGGATGCGCGCGCGGCGTCCGCACACCTCTCGCGCGAGCAGCTCCTCACCATCGCCAGCATCGTCGAGGCGGAGGCGAAGGATCCGGCCGAGCGTCCGCTGATCGCTGCGGTGTATCGCAATCGCCTTCGCCTGAAGATGCCGCTTCAGGCCGACCCGACCATCCAGTACGCCTACCTCCTCCGCGATGGCGAGCACAAGGGACGACTCTTCAACGTCGACTACAAGTTCGTCTCGCCATGGAATACCTACCTGCATCCTGGCCTTCCGCCTGGCCCCGTCGGCAACCCCTCGCGCGAAGCGATTGCGGCCGTGCTCGATCCGGCACCGGTGAACTACCTGTACTTCGTCGCCGGCGTCAACGGGAGAAGCCTCTTTTCCTCGAGCTATCCCGAGCACCTCCGCAATATCCGGAAGGTGCGCGCGGCGACCGCCAGCGCGAACTAGCGGATTCGATCGAGCTGCGCGCGATATCGCGCTGCGGCAGTGCCGACGTCCGTCTCACCCAGGATTCCGCCCACCACCGCGACACCGGCGAAGCCCGCGGCCATGATATCCGCGACGTCGTCCGGAAGAACGCCGCCAATCGCCACGCAGGGACGCCTGCCGGCCATCGCAAGGATTCGCCCTGCGCCGTCGAGAGCGAGCGCTGCACCAGCGTCGTGCTTGGTGGAAGTGCTGCGATACGGCCCCACGCCCCAGTAGTCGGCACGCTGTGCCCGCGTCACTTCCGTAGCGAGACCGACCGATGCACCGATGATAAAACCGGCTGGCGCCACCCGCCGCGCCAGCGCCGGGGCAAGGTCGTCGGGGCCGAGATGGACACCCGCCGCGCCCGCGGCCATGGCAACGTCGAGGCGATCGTTGATGAACACGGGGACGGAAAGCGCACTGATCAATCGGCGGGCAAGTCGCAGCAACTCGCGGTCGTGCGCGCGTTTGAGCCGCAACTGCACCGCCGTCACCCCACCGCGGACGGCATCGCGGCACACCGCCACCGGATCGCGCTCGTCCAATAGCGCGTCGTCGGTGACCAGCAGCAGGCGAAGCGTCTCGGCTAGATTCTCGCTCATGATCGGGGAAATGAGCGGGCGCGCCGCACCGAATCCAAGGGACAGGCTGTAGCAATGCCCCACGCGACCGTTTCGGCCCGCGGCGCCAGGCGCTGGCTCGACGGCCATCCCTGGATCTACCGCAGCGATGTCGAGAGCAACCCGCCCGTCGCCGGCATCGTCCCGGTGCGCGACAGCCACGGGAAATTTCTCGGCCAGGCGCTCTGTTCCCCGCGCTCCGAGATTCGGCTGCGCCTCCTCGAGCGGACCGATGTCGTCATCGACGGTGGCTGGTGGCGTGATCGTCTCGCGCAATGCCGCGACGGACGTGCGGGGATCGACGCCAACGCCTGGCGCGCCGTCCACGGCGAAGGCGACGGACTGCCGGCGCTGATCGTCGACCGGTACGACCGCTGGCTCGTCGTGCAGCTGCTGTCGGCCGCACTGGAAGCAGAACGCGACGTCATCATCGATGCCCTCCGCGACACCTTCAGCCCCGATGGCATCCTCCTCCGGCACGACGTGCCCAGCCGGAGGCTCGAAGGACTCGACGCCAACGTCGCTACGGCATGGGGAGCGGTGCCGCGGGAAGTCGAAGTGCGCGAAGGCGCCGTCCGCTGGATCGCCGCCCCGTGGACCGGTCAGAAGACTGGCGCCTTCCTCGATCAGCGTGACAATCGCATCCTGGCCGCGTCGCTGGTCCCGGCGGGCGGTTCCGCGCTCGATTGCTTCGCGTATCACGGCTCCTTCGCGCTCCATCTCGCCCGCCGCGCCGGCACCGTCACCGCCGTCGACGTCAGTGGCGATGCAGTCGTCCGCGGTCAGGCGAACGCCGCACTCAATGGCCTCGGCAACATCGATTGGGTCACTGCCGACGCGTTCGACATCCTGCCCGCGTGGGCCCGCGACCGGCGCCAGTTCGACATGGTCGTCGTGGACCCGCCCGCCTTTGCGAAGAATCGGGCGCACGTCGCCGCAGCGATGCGCGGCTACCACGAGATCAATCGCCGGGCGATGCGCCTGGTCGCGCCCGGTGGCTGGATGCTCACGGCCAGCTGTTCCTTTCATGTCCAGCGCCCCCAGTTCATGGACATGCTGGCCCGGGCTGCCGCCGATAGCGGACGACGGTGCGTCATCCATCGGATCCTGGGACAGGGAATCGACCACCCCGAAGTCCTCACCATCCCCGAAACCGGCTACCTCAAGGGCGCACTGCTCCGATTCGAGTGACGCCCGCGCATTGACCTCCGCCGCACAATTCACGACCTTGCGTACATGCTCTCTGCGCAACAACTGCTCACCACTTCGCGCAAGCGCCGCCCCCTGCGCTCCATGCGGCAGCAGTACGACCTCTACATCATGGACCGGATCGAGCACTACAAGAACTCGCTCTCGCGCGAAGAGCTGCTTCGGCAGGCCGATGAGGCGATGGTCGACCTGCGCGGCGACGAGCAATTCCTGCTCACCGAAGTTCTCGCGCAGACGGCAGTGGATGAGTTCATCAAGCGCCGGCTCGGCATCAAGGGCTTCGAGAGCTGGCGCAAGTCGTATCCGAAGTTGCGCGCCGCACAGCGCGACCCCGCGCACTGGGGGCTCGACGCGACCCATCTCGTTGCCACACTTGCCCCGCGCATCGAACCCGACGACCAGATTCTGGTCGTCGGCAATGGAGCGGAACCGTGCGCCTACTTGCTGGCCGCCCACGATGGCATCGTGACGTTCCTCGACCATGACTTCGCGGCGGTCGACCGGGCCGAGCACCGGGTGGCGATGGAGTCGCTCTCCTCCACGTTCGAAGCCGTCTGCGTCCAGTTTGGCCAATGGCTTCCCTGCATCACCGGCAACATCGTGCTCGTTGTCCTCGATGCCGGGACGCTCTCCGTGCTGACGCCGGGCGAACGGCGGGTCCTCCTGGCCGAGCTGCAGGAAATCACGGCAGCCGGCGGCTTGCATGCGCTGGTCCCCGACCCACTGGGCAGCGGCCCGGAGGGCCTGGCGGGGCACTATGCGGGATGGGAGCGGGAGTCGATTCCCCAGGCGGGGCGCCGCACCCGGGGCGCGCCCTCGCGCGGTGCGCTGTTCGTGAAACCCGCCGCCGCGGCGATCGATTCGCAACGCGGCGCTCGCGCATAACCACGGCAACGCGTCGCATCGATCACGACGATGACGGAAACGCAAAGGGCCGGCACCGTGCCGGCCCTTTTACTTGCGCTCGCGAATGACTCGCGAGCCCGCGAGTTACTTCGCGGACTTCTTGCCGCGCTTGGCGGTCTTCTTTGCGCCGCGCTTTGCGGCCTTCTTGCCGCCACGCTTCGCTGAACTGCGCTTCGCGGACTTCTTTGCTGCCTTCTTGCGAGCTGCCATGGAGCCTCCCTGAAGAATGGATTGCGCGAGTCGTCGTCGTACGCGCGACGCTCGCGGCGACGCCCCCGGTAAGACTTTCGGAGTAGCGTCGGCATATACAAGATCGAAAATTTCTCGCAGCGCGCAATACCCCCGCGCAAGTCAGCCGACGTCGGCGCGCCGCCGATCCCCCGGCCCCGGCGTGCGCAACGCCAGCGGCGGCCGTGCTCCGCCCTCGCGGTCGACCGCGAGCGCGACATCATCGTCCGTCGCACCAACCCGCGCGCCGCAACGAATCGCGTCAACGCCATTCATCGCAACACCGCATTCGGCGCGGCTTTGCACGACGTCAGACAATTGCACACCATGCCGCCGCACGACGTCATCGCGGCGGCGCCATCGGTGTTGCCCTGCGCGCGCGCGACGTTGACGCATCGCCGTCGCCCCGGAAAAACCACGGGAAATCGTCGGCCGACTCCCGAAAAACTCGGCATGCCCTCGCTGCCGTTTTTCCCCGCGAACGGACTTTTTTCACACCGCTCCGTCCGTCGACGCCAGTCACAAACCACCGGCCGCGGCACGTGATCGATCCCCCGATCACCCGTCACTTCTCTTCTCTCTGCTCCCATCTCTCTTCATATTCCCGCCGTTCTCCAAACGTCAGGCACACACATGCGCGCACTCGTCAAGTCAGCACCGGGCGTCGGAATGGATCTCGTCGATCGTCCCATTCCAGCGTTCGGCACCCGCGACATCCTGATCAAGGTGCATCACGCCGGAGTCTGCGGAACCGACCTGCACATCTGGGAATGGGATGCCTGGGCCGCGGGCAGGCTGCGACCCCCCGTGGTCATCGGCCATGAGTTTGCCGGCGAGGTTGCTGACATCGGCGCCGAAGCGCGGGCAGAAGGACTCTTCGCGGTGGGAGATCTTGTCACCGCCGAAGGCCACGTGATCTGCGGCCACTGCGTCCCCTGCCGGACCGGCAATGGCCATCTCTGCATCCGCACCTCGATCATCGGCGTCGACCGCGATGGCGCCTTCGCCGAGTTCATTGCCATGCCGGCCACCAACGTGATGCACCTCGACGGCATCTCCACCGAGGTCGGCGCCATCATGGACCCGATCGGCAACGCCGTCCATACGGCGCTCGAAGGCGGTGATGCGACTGGCAGCACGGTGCTGGTCATCGGCTGCGGACCGATCGGCTGTTTCGCCGTCGGGGTGCTTCGGGCCGCTGGCGCATCGCTGGTCATTGGCTCCGACCTCAACGACACCCGGCGCGACCTGGCGAAACGGATGGGAGCACACCACGTCTTCAATCCGCAGACCGATGACGTCGTCGCGCGCGCACGCGAACTGACTGGCGGGCTC
>JBEPVV010000164.1:0-5048 GCA_041690795.1 Gemmatimonadota bacterium
AGACATCTCGTTCCTTCTCCATGTGGAGAAGAAAGTCTTCGACCTCAGGAGATTGTGCGGGCACCGCAGATCAGCGAGTCGCTTGCTGCGCTGACAAAGAATGCTGCTCGATCCATCCAGACATCGACGACAAAGCACGCTCGGCGAACATCGCGCGTTTCTTCTTCTTGTCGCGAATCATCTCCGGCAGCGGATCCAGCAAACCGAAGTTGGCGTTCATCGGCTGGAAGTGTTTCGGATCGGCATCGCGCAGGTAGCGCAGCAGCGCACCGAGCATGGTGGTGGCAGGCGGCGTAACCGGCGCATCGCCGTGCAGCACGCGCGCGAGGTTGATCCCCGCCAGCAGGCCGGTGCCGATCGATTCGGTGTAGCCCTCGACGCCAGTGAGCTGTCCCGCGAAAAAGACCGGTGCACCATCGCGTGTCATCAGCGCGGGGCCCAGTGCCGCCGGCGCATTGATGTAACTGTTGCGATGAATGCTGCCGAACCGGAAGAACTCCGCTTGTGCGAGGCCAGGAATCATCCGGAAGACGCGCTGCTGCTCGGGAATCCGTAGCCGGGTCTGGAAGCCGACCAGGTTCCACATCTGCCCCGCGCGATCTTCACGCCGCAGCTGCACCACCGCGTACGGCTCGCGACCGGTGCGCGGATCGTGCAGCCCGATCGGCTTCATCGGCCCGAAACGCAGCGTCTCGCGCCCGCGCTTCGCCATCTCTTCCACGGGCAGGCAGCCCTCGAAGTACGGCGCCTCGTCGAATTCGTGTCCGTGAAATTGATCGGCGGCGACGACGGCGTCGATGAACGCCTCGTACTCATCGCGCGTCATCGGTGCGTTGAGATAATCGTCGCCGTCGCCCTTCCCCCAGCGCGACAGCGCGTAGAGCACGGCGAGATCAAGCGATTCGGCGCTCACGATGGGGGCGATGGCGTCGTAGAACGCGAGCGCGCCCTGCCCGAGCCGCGCCGCAATGGCTGTGGCCAGCGCGTCGGAGGTGAGCGGACCGGTCGCGATCACGCAGGTTTCGGGAATCGATGTGACTTCACCGCGTTCGACCTGAATCAGTGGATGCGACATCACCTTCTCGTGTACCAGTCGTGAGAAGACGTCGCGGTCGACCGCCAGCGCCGCACCACCCGGCACACGCGCCTGGTCGGCCAGCGGCAGCAACAGCGAGCCGAGCTGACGAAGTTCCGCCTTGAGCAGCCCGTGCGCGTTGTGCAGTTCGACGGACTTGAAGGAATTGCTGCAGACCAGTTCGGCAAGACGATCGGTGTGATGTGCCGCCGTCTGCACCACCGGCCGCATCTCGAGCAGCGTGACCTCGATCCCGCGCTCGGCCAATGCCCACGCGGCTTCGCAGCCGGCGAGCCCGCCGCCGACAACGGTGGCCTTCACGAGCGCGTCGTGCGCCGGCGGACCGGGCCCCGTTTTCCCTTGGGCGCCTTGCCGCGCTCGGCAATGAGTGCCACCGCCTGGTCGAGGGTGAACGCATTCATGTCGGCGCCCCGCGGCAACGACGCGTTGACCTCGCCGTGCTTCACGTAGGGTCCGTACTTCCCCTCGAAGAGCTGGATCGGCTGCTGATCGGATGGATGCGCACCGATTTCCTTGAGCGGCGTCGCCCCGGCGCGCCGGCCGCGCGCCGCCTTGGGCTCGGCCAGCAATTCCATCGCGCGCGCGTGTGTCACGGTCAGCACATCGTCACCGGCCTTGAGCGACCGGAACTCCGCTTCGCCCTTGCCGAGATCGTGCAGGATGTAGGGACCGAAGCGACCGAGCCCCGCCTTGACCGGCCGCTGCGAATCGGGGTGTACCCCGAGCGTGCGTGGCAACGAGAGCAGACCGACTGCCATGTCGAGCGTGACATCGTCCGGCTTGACTCCCTTGGGCAGCGACGCGCGCTTGGGCTTCTTCTTTTCTTCGCCTTCGCCCAGCTGCACGTAGGGTCCGTACTGGCCGTCCATCAGGTAGATCGGTTCGCCGGTCTCGGGATGCGTTCCCACCGAGGCTGGCCCCTCGGCGCGCTGCCGCAGCAAGGTGTCAATCCTTTCTGCCGTGAGATCGGATGGAGTCGCATCCTTCGGCAGCGACGCGCGAATCTGCGTCTCGCCCTCTTCGCGCTCCACGTAGGGGCCGAAGCGACCGATGCGGATGGTGGCGCCGAGTCCGTCGAGCGCGACCTTCCGCGCATCGGACGGCTTAATCTCCTTCTCGCCGCGCGCCGTCTGCTGCTGCAGTCCGTCTTCGCCGAGGTAAAACTCGCGCAGGTAGCCCAGCTGGTCGGTGGTGCCGGCAGCAATCTCGTCGAGACGATCTTCCATCCCCTTGGTGAACTCGACATCGACCAGATGCCCGAAGTGCAGCTTGAGCAAGTCGGTCACGGCAAAAGCGGTGAAGGTCGGCACCAGCGCCTGCCCCTGGCGCACGACGTAGCCGCGATCGACGATGGTGCCGATGATGCTCGCGTAGGTCGACGGCCGGCCGACACCATTCTCTTCGAGCGTCTTCACCAGCGACGCTTCGGTGAAGCGCGCCGGCGGCTTGGTTTCGTGGCCCACCGGTTCGAGACCGGTGCATGCCGGCTTGTCGCCGGCCGCGAGCGCCGGGAGCGACTTGTCGCGATCCTCGAGTGCTGCCTCGGGATCGTCGGAGCCTTCAACGTATGCGCGCAGGAAGCCGGCGAAATCGGTGCGCAGTCCGGTGGCGCGGAAGGTCGCGTTGAGCACGCTGATCTCGACCGACGTCGATGTCTTTTTCGCATCCTTCATCTGCGAGGCGACGGTCCGTTTCCAGATCAGGTCGTAGAGCGCCAGTTCGTCGTGCTCCAGTCCAGTCTGGTCGGGCGTCTTGAACACGCTGCCGGCTGGTCGTATGGCCTCGTGCGCTTCCTGTGCGTTGGCGACCTTGTTGGCGTAGCGGCGCGGCTGGTCGGGGAGATATTCCTTGCCATACAGTCCCTGCACCAGCGTGCGCGCGGCGGTGATCGCCTGATCCGACAATGCGACCGAATCGGTACGCATGTAGGTGATGAAGCCACGCTCGTAGAGCCGCTGCGCCACCTGCATCGTCTGCTTGGCGGAGAAGCGCAGCTTGCGATTGGCTTCCTGCTGCATCGTCGACGTGGTGAATGGCGCGTAGGGCCGCATCGTGCGCGGCGACTGCTCGACGCTGACCACCTTCCATTCGGCATTGCGCAGCCGATCGACCAGAGTCCGCGCGGTGGTCTCGTCGAGGAGCACCACGTCGGCGCCCTTCGCCAGCTTGCCGGTCTGCTCGTCGAAATCCTTGCCCGTTGCCAGGCGCTTGCCGTCGAGCGCGATCATCCCTGCTTCGAACGCCGTCCGATCGTGTTCGAGTGCAGCCGACAGATCCCAGTAGCTGCCAGTGCGGAAGGCGAGCCGTTCGCGTTCGCGATCGACGATCAAACGCGTGGCCACCGACTGCACCCGCCCAGCGGACAATCCGAAGGCGACCTTCTTCCAGAGCAGCGGCGACAGGGTGTAACCCACGAGACGATCGAGGATGCGCCGGGTTTCCTGCGCGCTGACCAGGTTCAGGTCGACGTCGCGGGTGTGCGCCAGCGCTTCCTGGATCGCCTCGCGAGTGATCTCGTGAAAGACCATGCGCCGCATCGGGATCTTGGGCTGCAGCACATCGATCAGGTGCCACGAGATGCTCTCGCCCTCGCGGTCTTCGTCAGTCGCGAGGTAGAGGGTGTCGGCGTCCTTGAGTTCGTCCTTGAGTTCCTTGACGACGGCACGCTTGTCGGCGGGGATCACGTACAGCGGCTGGAAGTTGTTGGCCACGTCGACACCGAAGCGCGCCCACTCCTGTCCCTTGTACTTGGCCGGAATTTCCTTGGCATCACCAGGAAGATCACGAACGTGGCCCATCGACGCCGCGACGGTGAATCCGTCGGGGAGAAAGTCGCGAATCGTCCGCGCCTTGGTCGGCGACTCCACGATCACCAGGGCGCGACCGAGACCGCCGGAGGAGATCTTCGTTTTTCTTTTTGCGGTTTTCTTAGTTGCCATTGAGACCTGGTTCAAGTGGTCGCCGTTCGCCATCCGCCGTGGCGGCCTTCTCGCTCCACTAATAGTCTAACCGACCCCACCCCGCCAGTTGCCGCCCCGCGTTGGCTGCCGCCGTCGCGACCGCTTCGGGCGAAAGCGCATCGGTGGCGATCTCGATCGCCGCCTGCCGATACCAACGTTCGCGCTCGCCGAGCAGCGTCCGCAGCCGCTCCTCGTGGCCAGTGCTTCCCAGCATCGGACGGTCGACGGTGTGCTGCAGTCGCCGAGCGCCTTCGGCCGCCGAGACCGACAGATATATGGTAAGCGCTCTGTCGCCGACGGCGGCGAGGTTCCCCGATTCTGCCGCCCACCCACCACCGGTTGCGATCACCTGCGGCCGTTCGCTCATCGCCCGGTGCATCATCTGGCGCTCCAGCTCGCGGAACGCGGCTTCGCCCTTGTCGTGGAAGAGTTCAGCGATGCTCCGCTGCTCGGCCACCACAATCCTCTGGTCGAGGTCGCACCAGGTGGTATCGAGCAGGCGGGCGACCTGCGGGGCGACCGTGCTCTTCCCCGCACCGGGAAGCCCGATGAGGATGATCGAGCGCGGCGTGGTCAGCTGTCCGCCGCCGTGTCGTCGACCCGGATTTCGTCCCACCGCCTGCCGGCCGCGGCAAGGTAGCCATCATAGTTGCGGCGCGTCTCCACCAGCGCGTCGCCACCGAATTTCTCCAGCAGTGCATCGGCCAGCACGATTGCCACCAGTGCCTCGGCGATCACGCCCATGGCCGGTACTGCGGTGACGTCGGAGCGTTCGCTCTGCGCATTCGCCTCGCCGCCGGTGACAAGGTTGACAGTCTTCAGCGGTGACATCAGCGTGGAGATGGGTTTCATGGCGACCCGCACGACCAACGGCTCGCCGGTCGTCATCCCGCCTTCGAGACCGCCGGCGTTGTTGCCGACACGGCGGAAACCAGCACGAACATCAGGCGAGGGGCGAAAGGCGAAAGGCGAAAGGGGCGAGGGGGGCGAGG